>PMZB01000300.1 GCA_003170575.1 Chlamydiia bacterium
GAGGAATCTTTATGAGTGGTAAGATACCAAAGGCGAAAAGACAACAGAGTAAACAGAAAAAAAATAAGATATAAAACTATATTCGCTCTCTGCGGTATTGAAGCAAAAGCTTCTAAGCGCCTTCCATCCATGTCCCTTCCATACCCTTTTTCTATGGCACAGCATAGGGGATTTCGTATATATATACCAAACGTGTATGGAATGGTACTTATGTCAAATGAAATATTTACACTTTTTGATATTCCTATTCAGTGCCTGAGCCTGGAAGAAAGCTTATTTTCTGTTTTCCAGGCAATGCAAGAAAGTTCCCAACGTGTCTTTTTTGCCACATCCTATTCTCTTGTGAAAGCGCATAAGGATAAGACGCATAAGCGTGCCCTCCAACTTGCCGAATTTTGTCTTCAAAGCGGCCATGGCATTTTGCTTGCAGCTCACTTTTTGCATCACAAAAATGTACCTGCTCCCATTGAGCCTGAACATTGGATCACTTGTTTTTTGGACTTGATAGAACAACGATCAAGCCTGCCTGTATCCATTTTTTTCCTAGGTTCTAACACTGCGGATATAGAGGCCCTTCCCTCTTTTATGGAAAAAAGGTGGCCTAAAATCCATCTTTGCGGAGCGCATGAATCGTGGACACCCGAACAAGAAGAAGAGTTAGTTAAAAAGATAGAGCAAGCTGCCCCAACCATCCTCCTTGTTTCCCGCGAAATCCCTGAGGGAGAGCGGTTCATCTATCAGCATTGGCATAGATTTAAAAATGCAGGCATTAAGGTTGCTTTGTCTGGGGAAGAGGTTATTGAAAAGATGATTGGAACGTTTCCGCAAACAACAAGGCTCTTGCGGGCTCTTCACATAGAAAGTCTTTTGAGAGCCATTTCCAGACCGAAGTTTTTTATCCAACGATACGTGATAGGCGGCTTGAGCTTCGTCTATCTTCTTTTAAAAACAAGGGGGCAAGGCTAAGACAGAACCATGACACTTTCTCTTCAGCTATTTCAAAAAGTTTTAGGTCTAGATAGGCATGGATATTTTCCGAGGCCTCAAGAATCGCTTGAGGAATTTATCCGATCGGGGCCTAATTCTTTTAATGATACTTCGACCTTATTAACACATCCTCCAGAACTTGTTTCTCATTTTTGGATGTGCTTTTCTCTAGATGTCAGATCCCTTCCAGTTGAGGTTTCGAAAAAAGGAATACTTCCCTGGGAGCCAGCGTGCTGCTGGGTGGATAAAGAAGGAAAATCGTTTATTCGGATCCGTCCTTTTGACGAACACCGCATTGTCTCAAGAAATGCTGTACTGGCTCATGAATTTGTGCATGCTCTGCGAAGCCGCCTCTTTTCAAATCATTTTGAGGAAATGTGCGCCTACACTGCAGCCTCAGAGCTCTTCCCGAAAGATTTCCCAAAATGGCGCACCTGGCTCAGCCCTCTTTTTTCCTCAGCCAAGGAATTTATGTTTACCTTCTGTTGGATGATCGGATGCTGGGCTCTTCCCTGGATCATCGACAGAGAATTTTCCCCCTTATTGCTTCTTGTACTCTCACTTTCACCCCTCATCCTCTTCACAGTAAGGCTCACCCTTCGATGGAACAAATGGAACACAGCCAGAAAAGTTCTTTCCTCGATTAATGAAAAGGGAGCGCTGCCTCTCCTTCTACGCCTCGCTGATGAAGATATTAATTGGCTTTCTCGCCAAACATTAAAGGGGTTCCCCGCAGCCCTCAAAGAGCGCACAAGCAAAGAGTGGAGATGGAGCTTTTTTAAGGAGGCTTTTCTCACAACCTTGCAGACCGTTATTCAAGAGGAGATCCTGAATCCTGGGCCGATATCATCAAGCGAGCACCTATCTTAAAACCAGATGCGGCAATTCTGCCTGAATATTGGGCAATAAAGCCTAACATTGTTGAAGAGTAACATTTGACGCCTTCATTCACATACCCCGACTTTAGTCGGGGGTATGTGAATGAACTACTTTCTACTCTTCCTCAAGAAGATCAAGAAATGCACGAAGCTGTTTCGACCGAGTAGGGTGGCGCATTTTGCGAAGAGCTTTTGCCTCGATCTGGCGAATACGCTCTCTGGTAACATTAAACTCAAAACCAACTTCTTCGAGGGTTTTGGGTTTGCCGTCTAAGAGCCCAAATCTGCGGATCAACACTTTCCGCTCTCTATCTGTGAGCGTGGAAAGCACCTCATTCATTTTGTCTTTCAAGATAGAGTAGCCGGTGGCCTCTGCAGGAGAATCAGCGCTTGTGTCTTCAATGAAGTCGCCAAACTGGCTTTCTCCGCTGTCTCCTACTTCTGCCTGAAGCGAGATCGGATGTTGGGCAATCTTGTAGATCTCGCGCACGCGATCGGGAGTGATGCCTACTTCTTCCGCAAGCTCTTCTGGGGTAGGTTCTCTTCCAGATTCAATCATAAGCTTTTTAGCGCCCCGCAGCACTTTATTGATCGTCTCGATCATGTGAACAGGGATGCGTATGGTGCGCGCTTGATCAGCAATGGCTCTGGTAACCGCCTGGCGAATCCACCATGTGGCATAGGTTGAAAACTTATAGCCGCGCCGATATTCAAACTTCTCGACCGCTTTCATAAGTCCCATATTGCCTTCCTGGATCAAGTCAAGGAAGGAAAGGCCGCGGTTTGTGTATTTTTTCGCAATGGAGATAACGAGCCGAAGGTTAGACTCAACCATTTCCCTTTTGGCTTCTTGGCTCTTGTCCATCCACCGCTGGAACATTTTTACGTCTTTCTTAAAATCTTCCAGACGCCGCCCTGCAGCAACCTCTAATTTTTTCAAGCGTCGTTTTGCAGCAAGCAATTTTGCATGGGCAAATTTGTTCCGGGCAGCTCTTGGGGCAAGATCCTGCATTTCGTTTTCCAGGGCAAGAAAGCGGCTATAGGCGCCCATGATGACCTCAGAGAAGTCATCTATCATGTTATGGCGCAGATGTAAGCAGCGAAGGTAGGCTTGGGTCCTAATGCGCGAGCGCTCTACCTCTTCTTGTAAAGTTTCTACCTGCTTCGGTGAAAGCGTGCTTTCTGTTAAAAGCCGAAGATTTTTTTCTAGCAAAGCATCTTCATCTTTCAGCAGTTTTACAAGCTTTGGAAGAAGTTTAAGAAATTCCTGTCGGTTTGCAACTTCTTTCTCACTGATCACTTTGTCGAATCGGTCTTTTCCAAGCATAAGACTTTGCGCAATGGAGATCGCTTCGCGTGCTGAGTAGCGAAACCGTAAAATGATCGACTCTACTTGAATCTGCGCTTTTTCAATACGCTTCGAAATCTCAACTTCCTCTTCTCGGCTCAATAGCGGAACAGAGCCCATCTCCTTGAGGTACATGCGAACAGGATCATCAGAAACGGCTTCTCCTCTCCGAGGAAGGAGCTCGACTTCCTTAATCTCTTTTTTCCTCTCCTTTTGCCGTTCTACTTCAACCTGATTGAGGATCTGTACATCAAGCCCACCGAGAAAGATCAGCACTTGGTCGATCTGTTCGGCCGAGTCAAATGTAAGCGGTAAGATATCATTGATCTCTTCGTATGTGATGTATCCCTGCTCTTTTGCCAAGGAGATCAGCTCTTCTATCTTTTGGCGCTGCTGCTGTGTGAATACATCTTTAAAATTTACTCGACCCATCGTATCCTTATATACAAACCGTATTTGAAGAATTGTTCGTGCCCGTGCCCGTGCCCGTGCCCGTGTGCGTGCCCGTGCCCGATTTTTTTTGTAGAAACACTATTTTCTTCAACAAGTTTGGGTATCAACGGAGACAAAAAGCCCCCATTCCCCCAGACATTAATCAAGAGAGAATGCCCTAATTTTTTGTTTGTGTCAAGAGAAGGGATAGATATGCAGCGATATGCTTTATCTGAAAATGGAACGCGAGTCTTTGCAGAAGAGGCTCTTCCTCAAGTAGATTATCTTTGCCCAGAATGTCAAGGAAAGTTACGTGTCCGGCAGGGTGAGATAAAGATCGCACACTTTTTTCACTATGAGGGAACAAGGGAATGCCGTTGGAGAACCCGATTTCAAACCCACACGATCATCCAGGAGATTTTATCTCAGCAACTAGGGCTCCATTACTGTACCCTAGAATGTTTTTTCCCAGAAATTTCCCGAATTGCAGACATTGCCTTTCACCCCCAAAAGATTGTGTTTGAGATACAGATCTCGCCTATCTCTGAAAAAGAACTTATACAAAGGACAAGCGACTATTGGAAGACAGGCTGGCATGTTATCTGGATTCTGCACATCGAACAATTTGGCTCAAAAAGAGCTTCGTCTGCAGAAGCAGCTCTACAAACAATTCCCCACTATTTCACAGACCTTGGATCAAAGCGCGGAACCCTTTGGGATGAGGCAAGTTTTGTCTATAAAAAGAAACGGATCTGGTTTTTTCCTCTCTCCAGAATAAAATTAAGCACCCTTTCTCCCCTTGTGCATTCGGCCCCTCCTCAAATACACCTTCCTTCAACAACATTTGATTCGTCAACTGCCTGGCTTGAATACAGAAAGAAGAGTTGGTCTTGTTCACTTGAGGGGGATTTTCTCACACAAGGATGTCCTTCCACGCTTCACCTCCCTAAAAAAATGCCCTCCAGATCTGATCTTTTTCTGCGAATCCGTACCTTTTTCTTTCTTCTTTGGATTAAAATTTCAGGTTCTAGAGATTAATTCTTTTGCAAAAAAATAATATATGAAATAATTTCCAAGTTCTAAAAAATTTCAGAGGTTAATTATATGAGTATTTATC
>PMZB01000303.1 GCA_003170575.1 Chlamydiia bacterium
GTGGCGGAGCGAGGGGTGGGGATGGAATTTCTGATAGCGGCGGTTTAGATGGCTCTGGTGCCTGCTCTGGAGTTGTTTGTAATTTTTCAGGAGATTTGTCTCGAGGTGGAGGTTGCTCCTGGGCTCCCGGCGGTTCTGGCGCCTCCTCTGCAGGCTTAGGTAATTCTCCCTCAGGGGATGGTGCCAATTCTAAATTCTCCAATTCCGCTAGTTCCTGCTCCCAGTCCTCTGGCTTTTCCTCTACCCTAGCTTTTGCAGCCTTTTCTGGTTCCTTAGGCTTCTCGCTTTGCACTTCCTTGAGTGTGTTTTCTGCTTCCTTGAGAGCCCCTTTTGCTTCCTCGCGTTTGACCCGTGCTCCCTCGGCTTGCTCCGTTGCTGCTTTCAACCCTTCTACTATTGTCTTGGCCTCCTCTTCTACGTCCAACACTTTTCTAGCTGCCTTTTCTTGTCCAGTCCCTGTTGCCCCTTTTGCCTCAGCTCGTGCTTGCAAAACCTTCTTTCCTGCATCCTGAGCCAGTTCTCGCATGGTGTCTAGTGCTCTCTTGGCTTTTTGCGCATCCTTTTCTGCTGTGGCTAGTGCTTCCTTGGCTTCTGTCAACCTCACAGTGGTTGGCTGTCCAGGCGGAACAGTTGGGGGTGGATGGAGAGGTGGTGGCGGCGTGCTTGGAGGCCCTGGTGATCGAGCTGTAGTTTGTTGCTGCGAAGACTTGAGTGTATCTATGTGTGATTGTATTTCACCCCTTAACAATTGCCTCCCTGCCCCAGTTGAGCCCCTAAGTGCTGCATCCGTCACTCCTGTCCCCTTACTAGGTTTTTCCAATGGGCTCGTTCGCTGGGTAGGAGGTTTCCGCATTTCCGCTTGTACCTGAGGTGAAGGTGTTTGACCTGTTTTTGTTGGTACAGGAGCTTGAGTTGTGGTGGATCTCCCTGTTTTTTCGGCTTCGAATTGTTTGCTTTCATATGCCCCCTTTCTTTTCATTCCTACAGTTAGAGGGGTGGCAGGTTGCTGTAATTCTTCCCGCATGTATTGAGCCTCTGCATGTGGTAATATTCTTCTTTCCATTGCTCCGGCCTTACCTTTTGTAATTCCTGGACCTTCTGTTAAAATTCCTTTCGATACTTTTCTTTCCGTTCCCCAGAATCCAGCCTTCTCAAATTCAATTTTTGCACCCGTTGCACTAACTGTTAACATATCGGCAAAAATGTGCGTGCTTTTTTTCAAAGCCTCAAACATTTTGGTGCTTTCTGAAACAGTCTTAGCTGTAGAGAGTATAGAAAAGTTATGGGAGACGCCTTGTTGATCAGTGTATGTCACCACAGCCTTGTATCCCTCTTTTACCGGTTCCCATTTCGATGAGATGGATAATTCACCTGTAGGTTCTCCTGTAGGCCTCATATAGTAAATCTCCTTGATAAAAAATCTTCTTGCTTCTGGCGTAATAGCCCCTTCTACTTCTCTTATTATCAAATAAACTTATTTATTTACAGTCTTTATTGAAAAAAGGTTTAGAAAAAACAGCGGAAAGAATGCATAAAAGACAATCGCGGTTGCACTTATAAGGAAAAACCTTCAAAATTCAGCACAAACAGCATGAAAAATTGAGGGAGTTCTCTTGCCAGAATTGCAGACACAACCAAGAGAAGCGACATCTACTTGGACATCATTTCAGTATCTCAATATTTGCCAATTCATTGGAGCGATGAACGACAATGCGTTCAAGCTACTGCTTGCTTTCTGCTTCATCGAACTACAAGGAGCTGCATCTAGTAACCGCATCCTTGCGCTTGCTGGAGCTATCTATGTACTTCCCTTTATCCTACTCTCCTCGGCTGCAGGTATTTTTGCAGATCGATACAGTAAGACCACCATTGTCATTGCAACACGCATTGCCGAAATCCTGGCTCTTCTTTTTGGCATGGTCGCCTTTGCAGTGGGTAGCTTGACTCTTTCCTTTCTCTCTCTTTTTCTACTCGCCACCCATAGTGCTATTTTCGGTCCATGTAAGTTTGGCATTGTCCCAGAAATTGTGCCCAAAGAAGAAATCTCTAAAGCAAATGGTATCTTGACCTCCTTTTCCTATATTGCCATCATCGTAGGGACGTTTCTCGCCTCATTTTTGGCCTATGCAACGAACAGAAATTTTGTGATTGCTCTTATTTTCCCTGTGATTTGTTCCCTTGTGTCTATTTATTCCAGTTTTAAGATACAAAAAACCCCTCCTGCAGGGTCGCAAAAAAAAGCCTCTCTTTTCTTTATTCCGGATCTGATTCAAAACTTGTATATTATTCGACAAGAGCCCTCTCTTCTTTCAGCAGTGCTTGGGTCTTCTTTCTTCCTTTTTATCGGGTCCTATGTCCAGCTTAATATCATTCCATTTGCTCTCCAAGTCCTTCACTTAACCGACGTTGAAGGCGGATACATGTTTTTACTTACTGCCTTTGGAATAGGTGTAGGATCTATGCTTGCTGGAAAGCTTTCAGGAAGATCTGTGGAGTTTGGCCTTGTTCCTCTAGGGGGTCTTGGCATGTCGATCTCCTGCTTCCTTATTGATTACTGTTCAGACTCTCTAACCACTGTGCTTGTTCTTATTTTTCTGATCGGTATGTTTGGAGGCATGTATCTTGTACCACTAGACTCCTACATCCAAATGGCAAGTCCTAAAACCCACAGAGGGCAAGTTGTGGCTACAGGAAATGTACTTGGATTTTGCGGCGTACTTTTGTCTGCTTTTGCCATGTATGTTATAAGTGACATCATAGGGCTTAAACCGGATAAGGGCTTTACAATCGTAGGGTCTATTACGCTTCTTTTCGTCACCATCATCACAATTCTTATGACAGGCTACCTTATCCGTTTCTCTTCTTTTGTCTTAAGTTATTTTCTGTTTCCTCCGCGCATCAAAGGCAAAGATGCTGTGCCCCTTGACAAGCCCTCTATCTTCCTTGTTCCTCAATCCTTCTGGCCCTGGGTAACGACACTTCTTGGTTCCCAACGTCGTCGAATGCGCTTTTTTACAACACCCTCTCAAACCCCTGCCACTTTCCTAGTAAAAACAGCGCATAGAATCATCCCCATCATTGAAATTGAGGACATCTCAGATGTTACACCCCAAGGCGCCTCTGGAGAATCCCTGCGCCATGCTATAGAACGAGGAACATCTGTTGCTATTTTCTGCTCGAAAAAAATGCTCTCTGAAAATGCAGCTCAACTCGCTGCAGCGTGGAAAGAAGATCCTGTGACCAAAGATATCCCATTTTTCTCTATCTCAATCCCTGAATCCACAGAGGATCTTTCAAAAACAGGCAAACAATCGCTCTCTGCGCAAATCGATCTATTGTAACTTACGCTCGATACCCACACTTGTTTGACGAAACCAACTAAGAAAGGATTGGTATTTGTTCTGTTCCTTACCTATCTGCGATAACATTTTATTTTCAGTAGAGGTAAGAAGTGTGAGCGGTGAGGAAGAGTCTCTAACCGCATGACAAGCCTCTTTCAAAATACTTGTCACTTTGTCTTTGCTTTCGTGTGAAATATCTTTGAGTTTGCCTATATGGTCAATTGCAGACTGCAAAAACCCTACCACAACATCCCGATCATGGCCAACATCATGGACATGAGGAGCTGGCGCTTGGCCGACTGTGCCAGGCTTCTTGGCTCTTGCAAGTTCCTGAATCTTATGCAATGCGCCCTCCAGAGTTCCTTCTGTCACTTGAGGAAGGCTTTTCTGAATAACATGAAGGATTTGCTCTGCATCTGTACATTGATGAAGCTTTTTAAGGGGAAGATCCCCTTCAATGCCATGTGCTTTGGGTTGTGCCCCCCAATTGCCCGCTACATGAAACACCGAGTCATGTAACTTGGCTTCCTTATTTGTCATAGGAACACCAGGATGCTCAATTGCCTTTAACACATGTTCCGCAAAAATTCCCCAATCATGAATCGTCATACACCTCACCCGTGTTTACACGTGTTTCTACACACCAATCTAGATATATGATATTAAAGAATTTATTTCAACATTTATGATCGAGACGACAACACAAAGAGAGCCGGTTAAAAATACAAAAGCCTCCAGAGGATGTTCTCTCCTCTGGAGGCTTTTGTTTTAAGTTTGTAACTATTCACATCCCCTGACTCAAGGTCGGGGTATGTGAACTTCTCTTAGAACGCGAAGATCGCTGCGATGTAGAACTCAAAGGAGCGATGCTTTCCACCAATTGCTCTGCAAGCCTGGTGCACACGATCAAAGTGTGAATCTATTGTAATGTTATCAGTTAAAGCATAAAGGCCTTGAAGTCTCACACCTTTATAGTTTCCAAACCCGCCAGATCTTCGATTATAGAAAGAGATTGCTCGTGGATTATCTCTTGCCATTCCAGCAATATCTCGCTCTGGCACTGATTGTACTTGAACGTACTGATAGCAGAGATCGGTTGCCCAATCACCTTTACGAATCACTTCTCCTAAACGTACGCCAAAGTAGTACGCTTTGTTTTGCAGCTTGTGATAGGTCCAGCCTGTTGGATCAGCTGCATGGTTGATAAGACCAGCACCATAAATCTGTGCTTTAGTGTTTATCACATCTTGGCTAATGTTATAGGCTGCAGTGACTTGAGAGTTAAGGAAGCGACAGCCCAGTGGATGATGCCAGTTGTACCTGTTGGGTGCGTGTCTCTCCCAATCAATAAGGGAATACTTTAGGTCAAAGCCTGTATCTGCAATATTTAAACACCCTAGCTCACCAACATATCCTATATGGTTCACTGTAGCATCAATAACAAATACACCCAGTTTCAAAGAAACATCAGTGATGCCTTCAAAGCTACTGGATAATCGCAGCAATACACCATCAAAGTTGTTACCAAACTGTACCCTAGAGTCAAACACGTCAAAAAGGCGTCGGTGGCCCATTTCTACATCAAATCGAGAGGTTCCTTGTTCCCAAATATTATAGCCAAAAAATGCTTTGCGAAGCTCAAGCTGATCTGTCAACCCGCTTCCAAACAACATCCTTCTGTTATCAGCTATATGAACTCCTTTCTTACGATCAACCGCCCTGAAGCCCATTGGGTCTTGCATCCTTAGCTGCATAGTTGCCCAACCACGCTCGGCTAGATAATCGAGAATAAAGTTTGCTTCAAAGTCTGGTTCAATCACGTTAATCGGAGGAATCCGTTTGTCTATATCATCATGGTGCTTAATTTTGTTAATGTAGTCAGTTTCCCATTTCCCCGTTTTTTTAGCTCTCTTATACGCCCTTCGGAAGAAAGAATTGGGATAATTGAACATGGTCTCATATCCACGCTCCGTCACCCCTCGATTCTTGCATTTCATGAAATAGTATTCAGCACGCACGTCGCCGCTAATCGTGAGGTTTCCGCCCTTTTCTCGCACATTAATTGAACGCTTTGTTTTGATATACTCTCTCAAAGCTTCAAAGTCTCTTTGCTGGGCTTCCTTGGTCGAGGAAAAGTCGTTATTTTCTAATCGTTCAAAAGCTGTTCCCACCCCACATGTCGCTACCAGGACGGGTAACGCATATTTTAAAAATCCCATTATCTTCTCCATATTGCGTGGTTAGTCACTTCTATTCTGGCAGGGACAAACGATAAGTAAATGGATCCACAACCAGATTCACCCGGAATATATAGATCTTCGCCAGGTTTTTTGTAAATAACAGATTGGCGAAGCATTTCCCTAATGGCCTCTTATGACATCCCAAATGGCTTTTGCGGACCATAATATGAACGATACTGTTTGGCATTGACAAGCACGCCCCAGTCTCGATCTTTTCTGCTCCCATCAACCCACATTTTCCATCCCTCAATGGGCCGCCCTTCAGTGCCATAGGCATTCACACTCCAAAGCTCGAGCTGCTGGTTGACCGGGCTATACACGAAAGCGAAAAACTCTTTTACCCAGTTAGAATCAGCAAAAATGATTGGGGCAGGAGGCAGGAGCTTTTTACTTCGAAGGGTATTCACAACGGTCTCAAGAACGTCCTGGCCAAAGCGCGTTTTATTTGCTGCAAATATAAGTGTGCTCTTGATTATATCTAGAAGCTCTTTCGCTCGAATCGGCCTGTGAATCAAGCCCACTAGATTTTCTATATACGTTAAGACTTCTTCCTTCTTTCCCTCTTTGGGAAAAAGTAAACTAAGAATCTCAACCAAAAGATCTTTAATTGCATCGCTATGTGTATATGGAACAGATTCGTAAAGCACGCTATCAAGCGATATCTGTTCAAGGGCTTCTCGGTGCATTCTAAGCAATCCATCAATATCAAAAAGCCTCTGGATCTCCTTAGCAAGCTCATAGGGACGAATAAATCCAGAAATCATGGCTGTTTGGTCAAGAAAACGAAGCTGTATGGATTGGGGGAGCTTTGCCGCAAGAAATCGACAAAATTCGTTCACCGAAGCTGGATCTAGAACACAAGAGGAGTAAAATGCACGAGAGGGGTTAATTGACTTATAGGAGATCCATGAGTAGCTATAGTTTTCTCCTGCCCAACTCTCTGAAAATAAGGGAGAAGATGGCAGTAAAAGAAATGCGTGTGTTGGCGAATGCATGAGCAGCCTATCAGGGCGCGGGACGCCAGATCGGTTCATAGAAAGGCGTGTCGTGTCGATAAGGAATGCTAAAAGCTCAGTTTCATTTTCTACCCACCGCCCCACTTCCTCAGGCTTATTTTCCAGGCAAAAATAGCCGCTCACAAGAGTGTTCATCGAACCGCCCGAGGTATACACCCAAGGCTTTTTTTCTATGCTGTCCAAGTGCGCAAGAGGATCGGCAATGGGGCGCACGCCATGTGCCAGAGCTGTTCGGGTAAATGCTGACTCAAGAAACGCATCTGACCGCACATGATTCGCAAGGCGCGTAATAACTGAGCTAAACTCTGCTTCAATACCCTGTACTTCAGAATAATGCAGAAGCTCTTGCTCAGTAATAGTAAAGAAGGAAACTAACGCCTCAACATACTCATCAAGAGAGGCAATTTTTGTCCACAAGGAGGGATTCGTCCTTCCATACTTATAGATCAACCGAAACCCTGCAGGGCTATCGTCAAATGGGCCTGCTTGTATTTCATGAATATCTGCGTCGTAAATCTCTTGGAAATATTCCTGCATCAGCTGGTCATATGCGTTAATCAAAAACTCGTGAAGATGAGTAATCTTATTTGTTTTCTCGATTGCAGTTTCACAGAGCTCTCTAATGTGATACTGTTCCGCCTGCCGGGTCTGGTACTCAATCTTCAACCACTGCACCTCCGACTCAGTTGCAGCTTGTGCGAGACGCCTTCCAAGATAATCAACTTCCAGCGAAATAGCATTCAGTTTGTCTTGTTGTTCTTGAAGATCTCTATTTGTCTCCTCAACACGCTGTTTGGAAATCTCATACAAAACCTGACCAATTCCGCCCTCATCATCCCAATTCACACCAAGGCTTGAGTAAAAATTCCATCTCGCAAATTCAAACTTTACCTCAGCAAAGGAAGCAATGGTAAACTCCCAGCTTTTAAGAAGAGCGCAGTCTGCTTCCGCCTTAAACCACCTCTTTGCAGTTTCCCAGAGAGCAAAAAAATGCTGAAATACTTTTCCGTGTTTCCCAGAGGCTGTCTCTCGGGTTGTCATGATAATGCTTGTTTGGCGCATGACCCTTGGTCTATTGATATATTCTTCATATTCAGCTTCAGTGAGATGCAGAAAGTCGAGCAAAAGAAGTTTTAAAATCTCGTCCACATTCGTTAAAAAAAAGCCTTCTTGTTTTCTCTTCAAACGGAACACTTTTTCTATAAGCTCCAAAAGAAGCCGCTGTAATTCTTTTGGTGTTTTCTCTCCTGGCAAAAGTCCAACTTCTTGAACTGCCCGGATAAGAGAAGGGGAAATCCACACAGGTTGAGGGGAGGCTACAACTGGGAGGGCGAGTATAAAAGGCTTTCTCAAGTCCCCTTGGCCCCAACTAGAGCTTAAAGGTACGCTATATTCATTCCCTGAAACGGTTTTTTTCAGTTTCCCGGTTCCAATAAGCTCATCAAGATCTTTAAAAAAAAGAGTAGGCTGATCCTCGTGCACAAGAATTGAAGGAGCTGTGGCAAAACAGGAGCCAAGGCTCTGGCGCAGGGTTGTCAAAAAGGCAGCTATCGCAGCTTGCCGCGCATGTGCATCATTCACAGTAACTGAATCGGGAAGTAGAAGTGTGTCTCTAATTACCTCCTCTGCAAGACGATTGGTCAAAGGCCGGCTCATCTTTTTAATGAGCCTTTGTACATCCACATTGTCAGCTAAGAATGTGCAAGCAGATAAAAATCGCTTGTACCGTTTTCGCGCTTCTTCACATCCAATTCCAAGGGAATACAGGCCTTGTGCGAGCAACTCTTTTGCTCGCTGTATCCGGTAATTAAGTAATTCCCCTGTCTCAGAGACAAAAAGAGCGGCTAATTTTCTCGCCCTTCGCACATTGAGCACGGAACAGCTTGCTTGAATGCCGCTTCTATCAATACTCAAGGCTTCAGCAACATTTTCGTCAAAAAGCACAGATTCGAGCTCTGCATCTAGCCCCAACCTCAAGGGGGGGCTCGAAACGAGCGAGGACAAATATATTTGTTCGGATGAAAACTCTTGAGGCTGATACTCCATAAAAAAACTCATCCAGAATGTCTTGCGTATGATACACTGGACTAATTTCTATTAACTCGCAACCATTGCGATGCTTTTTTTGAGGTCCATTATGTTAACAGTACACGTAGCAAGAGATAACAAGGAAGAAATTTTAAAGCTCTCTCTTGGAGCAACGGCTCTTGATGCTGCAAAAAAACTTTCTATAACATCTCCCAGTGAATCTCTCTTTTGCTTAATTAACAAAAAGGCCTCAGATCTTGCAACGTCTCTTCAAGAAAATGATCATATAGAATTTATTTCCTTTTCTGATCCGCGCGGCAAGGAAGTGTTTTGGCACACCTCCGCTCACGTTCTTGCCCAAGCAGTTCTGCGCCTATTTCCCAATGCAAAGCCAACAATTGGGCCAGCTATTGATGAAGGGTTCTACTATGACTTTGCAGATCTTACCATCTCGGATGAGGACTTTTCTAAAATCGAAGAAGAAGCGCTCCGCATTATCGAATCAAATCTTCAACCCAAAAAACATTCCCTTTCAAAAGAAGAAGCTTTATTCAAGTTTCCTAACAACCCGTACAAAGCTGAACTCATAGAAGGAATTGCCTCTCTAGGAGAAGCATTGACAGGCTATTCACAGGGCGAATTCTTTGATCTTTGCCGCGGGCCGCACCTTGCCTTCCTCGGGAAAATTAAAGCGTTTAAAATCCTCAAAACTTCAGGGGCCTATTGGCGCGGGGATGCAAAAAAAGAGATGCTGACAAGAATTTATGGCATCTCCTTCCCAACTAAACAGGAGCTGAAAGACTATCTTCACATGGTTGAAGAGGCCAAAAAAAGAGATCATAAGATTTTAGGGCCGCGGCTTAACCTGTTCATGCTGCGAGAAGAAGCGCCTGGAATTCCTTTCATCCTGCCTAAGGGCATGATTGTGTGGAATCGGCTTCTTGACTTCTGGAGAGAGAAGCACCGCCAATACAACTATACTGAAATTAAAACTCCTTCCATGATGACAAAATCCCTTTGGGAAGTCTCTGGTCACTGGCAAAACTACCGGGCAAATATGTTTACTTCTGTTATCGAGGAGAGGGAATTTGCAATCAAGCCCATGAATTGTCCTGGGGGCATGCTGTACTATAAATCTACAGGACATAGTTACAGAGAATTTCCTCTTCGTGTGGGCGAGATTGGCCACGTACATCGTTATGAAGCCTCTGGTGCCCTTTCAGGGCTATTCCGTGTGCGGAGCTTTCATCAAGATGATGCACATATCTTTATGCAAAGAGAGCAGATACAAGACGTTATGAAAGAAACTCTTGCTCTTGCTGACGAGCTTTATTCAGTGTTTGGCCTTTCCTACACACTCGTTCTTTCTACAAAGCCAGAAGCAAATACTATTGGCAGCGATGAGGACTGGGAGATAGCAACAAAAGCATTGAAACAAGCCCTTGAAACAACTGGAAGGAAGTTTACCATTGCTGAAGGCGATGGCGCCTTTTATGGACCGAAAATCGATTTTCGCATCCATGATGCTCTTGGACGCGCATGGCAGTGTGGAACAATACAGCTTGACATGGCCCTTCCAGAGCGATTTCAGCTTGAATACACCGCACAAGACGGATCAAAAAAACGCCCTGTGATGATACATAGAGCCCTTCTTGGCTCCATTGAGCGATTCTTCGGCTCTTTGATCGAATATTTTGCAGGCAAGTTTCCTCTCTGGATCAGCCCTTCGCAGATCGCTATCGTGCCAGTTGCCGATCGACATGTACCCTACGCAAATACTATACGGGATAAATTCTTCAATATGGGCTTTGAAGTACTTGTGGACGATTCCAACGAGTCTGTCTCGAAAAAAATCCGGGAAGCTCAGATTAACCTCTACAACTACATCCTCACAGTAGGAGACAAAGAAGTAGAGGCGAAAAATATCTCGGTGCGCACAAGGGATAATGTAGTCCATGGAGAGATGGATGTAGAAGTCTTTGCCGCAACCATATTAAAGGAACGAGAGGAAAAGATGCTCGCCTCTCCTCTCACAGCCCCCAAGACAGCCGATGTACATTGATATTGAGGAGGCTATTTTTCATCTTTCCCATTCTCAACCTGTAGCCATCCCCACAGAGACAGTGTGGGGGTTGGCTGCGCGTATGGAGGATGAAGAAGGAGTAAACGAGATATTCCGCCTTAAAAAAAGGCCGCCAAAAAACCCTCTTATTATTCACATTCACGATATAAGCCTTATTAAGGCGTATGCATCGGTCATTCCTGAGGACTTAGAGGCCCTTAGCCACAATTTTTGGCCAGGAGGGCTTACCCTCGCAATACCGATTATCCAAGAAAAAGTGCCTGCACAAGTACGCGCAAATCTTCCTACAGCTGCCTTTCGCATGCCTGATCATGCTACAACTCTTTCTCTCTTAGAAAGAGTAGGCCCACTAGTTGCCCCTTCGGCTAACCTTTCAGGAAAACCCTCTGCAACAACCCCTCAGCATATTGAAGATGATTTCGGAAACTCTTTTCCTATACTCTATTCTCCCCATCAACCGTGCTCCGCAGGCATAGAGTCTACGATTCTTATTTGGAAAAATGGCCTCTGGCATTGTGGAAGACCAGGAGCAGTCAGCCTCCTTGACATCGCAAAAGTTTTGGGATATCTACCGCTTAGCATCTCTGCTGACAGAGAAGCTCCCCTTTGTCCAGGCCAGCTCTACCGCCACTATGCTCCGAAAGCGCATCTGACGCTCCATACCACTCTCTGGGAAAAGGAGCTTTCGTCCTGCTTTGATGGAGTGCTCGGGTTTACTGATCGAGTGTATGAAGGAGCTCCCCATCTTGTTACCATGGGATCTTCTTACGACATGCAGTCTATCGCAATGCGCCTTTATGCGGCCCTCAGAGAGCTTGATGATCTTCAACTCTCCTCAGTGTTCGTAGACATGAACATCCCCTCTACTCCAGAGTGGGCCCCAATCCATGATCGGCTCTTCAAGGCTTCTTCTACTTGAAAAGAGTATTAAATGTTGCGAGAGCTTGCTGCGAATCTATGCGTGTTTTAGTCTCCGGATCAAGCAGAGAGGCAATAAATTGCTCCTCCTTGTCGCTGGAATTTACCAGAGATTCTCTGACATCATCCAAAACCGAATGATACTTTACAGTCGCTTCCTTTGCCCAATTGCAATCCTGTACTTTATATTGTGCGTTTATCAAACGCACAGCCAACTGTGGTTTCAGAATCATTAACAAAGTCATTCCAAACGCATACATATCCATTTTTGGATCGATGGATATGTATCTATTTTCAGAGCGAGCATCAAGGAGCTCCGGAGAAATATATCCAGGCGTCCCTCTATCAAGGAAAATAGCTGTGTTTGCTTTGCAAGTGGCTACTAAATCAATCAGTCTTCCCTCTCCATTCTTACAAAGAATATTTTCAGGCTTTACATCCAAATGGACAAAACCCTTAGTATGCATAGAGTTAAGGGACTCTAGCGCATCTCTGCAGCATTTTTTTGCAAGGTCTATTTGTCTGGCAGACTTGGGCAAAGGAATAATACCTTTAGCTTTTTCCTCATATATCAATTCATAGACATTGCTATCGCATTTCTCACTCACATACCTGTTTTTTATACGTCCGGATTTGCTGATATACTGTGCTTTTGTAATGTTTAAAAGATAAGGCGTGGGTCCTAATTGCTCTCTGATATCTAATTCCTTTCTAATATCGCAAAAAAATCTTTGTCTTTGGAGGGGTGTTTTCTCTATTACTGTGTATCGTACGAAAGGTTGGAGAGTTCCATCAGAGAGTATTCGAAAACCACTCTTTACACGTTTAGAACCGCCCTCACCAATGAATTTTATACCATAATCAGCAATGAGATCTCCCGTAGAAAAATCTTTATACACCTTCAAATGTTTAATTCCGTGTGTTTGCTGCAGGAGATCTGGGTTATATTCATCAGGCTTAACAAACCCCCTCCAATTTGACAGATATCCATCTCGAATGATTTCAATATCATTTTCTGAGATACCATTCTCCCTGAGAGCCAATTCAAGATTTTCTCCTCTAGAAGAAGACTCCTCAACTTTTGGCTTTTTGGCAGCACGTGTTTCTTTTGGTTCTACTTCACGCGCACGCTTACGCTGAAGAGATTCTACCTGCCCAAAGGTTTCTGATATTCGACTTCTTTCTTCACGTAGGAGCTGCTGTAGGTCGCGTTTAAGCAGTAAATATTTTTTCGCTTTGAGCACCGAAACACATTGAGAAATATCCTTGAGTACCCCTTGAGCAACATCTGTGGTGGCTATTTCTAACGGAATAGCTTGAAGACGACTATTGATTGCGGTTTGAACTTTTCGTACCTGTGCCTCATCCGCGAACTTAGAGTTTCTTATCAAACTATCAAATCGCTCAGAAAATGAGGAGACCGTCATAATTACCTCCGCCTATTTTTAGGTCACTAGCTTCTTACTCATTTCCCAAAAGGGTATTAAATGTGGCGAGAGCTTGTTGCGAGTCTATGCGTGTTTGAGGATCCGGATCAAGCATAGAGGCAATAAATGCGTCCATTGGGTCGTTGGAGTTTACCAATGATTCTCTTACATCGTCCAAAACCGAATGATACTTTACAATCGCTTCCTTTGCCCAATAGGCATCTTCTGCATCATATTGAGCCTGTCTCAGACCACTGGCTAACTGTGGGTACAAAATCATTAGCAAAGTCATTCCAAACGAATAGATATCCATTTTGGGGTCGCTCACTATACTTTTATTTTTAGAGTGAGCATCAAGGTGTTCCGGAGACAAATATCCGGATGTTCCTATAGGGGGAAGTTTTGTGTTAGCTTTGAAAGTGTTCCCAAAATCGGCTAATCTTCCTTCTCCATTTTTACAAAGAATATTTTCTGGCTTTACATCCAAATGGACAAAACCCTTAGTATGCATAACCTTAAGGGCTTCTAGCGCATCTCTGCAGCATTTTTTTGCAAGGTTTATTTGTCTAGCAGTTATGGGCAACAGATCAAAACCAACAGCTTTTTCATCATATACTAATCCAAACACACTGCTATCGCATTTCTCACACACATACCTGTCTTTTACAAGTCCGTATTTGCTGAAATATTGTACTTTTGTAATGCCTAAATGTCAGCGAGCGCCTAAAACCG
>PMZB01000288.1 GCA_003170575.1 Chlamydiia bacterium
ATGTATGGTTTCTTTTTTCCTTATATGTAAAAATAAATTTTAAGTCAAAAAATTTAATAGTACAGATTTTTACATTTTTGTGGGAGTGCGGATTCCCAGAAGATGAAGCCCTGTTTTGAGAACTTCTCCTGTGAGGAAGACAAGCACGGCACGCTCTTGTTCTCGGATATCTCCTTCAACGCGGCAGTCTCTGAAGAAGGCGTTAAAGGCTTCGGCGAGACTGTAGAGGTAATCAGTGAGCCGATTGGGAAGAAGCGATTCTACTACTTCCTCAATTGTTGTGGGAAGCTGGCAGATCACTTTCGCAAGCAGTATCTCAGAAGGGTGTTGGAGGGTAATGTGTACGTCTTTTTTTGGGGCAAGAGTGACTTTTCGCAGGATGCTTGCACATCTGACATAAGAGTACATGATAAAGGCAGCCGTATTTCCTTCAAAACGGAGCATCCGGTCATAGCTAAACATATAGTCGCTCACTCGATGAGAAGAAAGATCGGCATATTTTACAGCACCAATCCCAAGGGTGTGCGCAATTTGCTTATATTCTTCTTCCGTCCAGTCAGGGTTTCGTGCGCGCAGCATTGTGTCAGCGCGAGAAATTGCTGTTTGCAGAAGATCGATGAGCCGTTCCGTTTCCCCGGAGCGTGTTTTGAACTTTTTGCCATCAGGTCCTAAAACTAGCCCAAAGGGCACATGATCCACGCGTGTAGTATTGGGATTTAAGATTCCAGCTTCATTAGCTGCCTCGAAGATCATCTGAAAATGGGTTGCTTGGCCGCTATCTGTGACATAGATGATGCGATCCGCCTTTTCTTCACGGATCCTTTGGGCAAGAGCTGCCATGTCGGTTGTGTCGTAGTTATACCCTCCATCAGACTTTTGCAGCATAAGAGGGAGGGGGTTTCCCTCGCGATTAGTAAATCCTCGCAGAAACATGCATTTAGCTCCCTCTGAGTTCACAAGGAATTTTTTCTCCTCAAGCTCTTCAATGATTTTGGGGAGCATAGGGTTGTAAAAGGATTCACCCCGTTCTTCAACTTTCACATCAAGAAGGTCGTAGATCTCTGAGTAAGCTTTTCGGGAAATATCGCAGATAATGCGCCAGATAAATAAAGAGGACGAATCTCCTCCTTGAAGGCGCACAACTTCCTGTTGGGCTGTTTTACGAAAGAGAGGATCTGCATCAAAACGCACTTTGGATTCTTTGTAGAGCCTCATAAGATCTGAGAGTGTGTATGTCTTTACCTGTTCAAAGGAGAATCCTGGAAGGGATTGAATGTGAGCGATTAACATGCCAAAGGCCGTTCCCCAGTCCCCCACATGGTTCAGGCGAAGCACCTTGTGGCCAAGGGCCTCAAAAATACGTGAGAGGCAGTCGCCAATGATTGTGGAGCGAAGATGCCCCACATGCATCTCTTTGGCAATATTTGGTGAGGAAAAATCTACGATAACACGTTTTGGAGAAGGCGTTTTTGGGATAATCTCATCATGTTCATACAGGGCTCCAATTCGCTCGGCCAGGTAGGATGCGCGAAATTTCATGTTGATAAAGCCGGGACCTGCCACTTCCACTCGGTCCAGCACTTTTTGGCTTTCTTCGTCAATGTGGAGGTGTTCAACAATCGCCGTTGCCACCTCTCGAGGAGAGATGCCTAGTTGTTTTGCCCATTTCATGGCGCTATTACACTGATAATCGCCAAATGATGGATCCTTTGCCGGGACTACTTCTGGAGGAGGTAAATTGGCCGATGGATAGAGCGTATCGGTGGCCTTTTTTACAAGCCCTTCAAGGACGGATTCAAGAGTAGAAGAGATCATAGGGTTTCCTATGAGAATTTGTTAAAAGAAGGCTGATCATACCATCTACCATGACTCTCTTGCCACAATCTTGTGAAAAAAGAATTGATGGATAATAATTTTTCTGCATAATTGTTTGTCTCACGCGAGAGGTGTTTTTTATCTATACATCAATTTTTTGTGTCCTATAGTGGGGTTTGAATGACAAAACTCATGATTTCAGAGCCAGTCAAGGAGGTTCTGAAGGAATTTGTAACAACAACAAAGCATCCAGAGCTTATTGCTACATACTTAAAGTATGTGGAGGAGCGTTTAGGTTTGCGGCCAGTTCTTTTTGTGAAGGACAAGCTTGTATTTAAAAGTGCAGAGGATGCTACTCGAACTTTAGAGGAACAGGGAAAGCTGTGGCGTGAGACAGAAATAAAGATTGGTTATGAAACCGCTGAGGTAAATGACCAGACAACGAAAATTTATATCTGCCCTTTTACTGGGAAAGTATTTGGCAATAATACCCACCCAAATCCTCAGGATGCGATTTACGATTGGGTATCTACCTGCCCTGAGAACAAAGAACGAGTCGGTGGAGTGCGCGTAAAGCGGTTTTTTGTGTCGGAAGATCCTGAAGTGATTCGTTCCTATGCTGAAAAATGCGTGACCAAAGCCCCTATCACTAAACTCGTCTATTCCTCAGTGATCAATGGAAAACTTTTTCACTCTAAAGAAAATGTCGTCGATGACTTTCTGCAAAATTACCTAAAAAGAGTCTCTCTTGTTGAAGTGGAAGGCCAAAGCCGGTTTCAGATTGAGGAAAACTTTATGAACCTCATTCATGAGCAGCTTCAGGAAGATAAGATTGCTGAGTTTGTAGAAGCTCTCTCGGAGACGCCTGAGTTTGGACCCTTTGTGGAACGTTGGCTTGGAGAGGTGGAGCAGGAGTAAGCCTCTGAAGGGAACATATTATATTAATTCTTGCGAGCAGATGATTCTCTTTGGGGAAGCTTTGGGGAAGAATTTACCAAAAACAACCCTGGTTGCTCTTGAGGGGGATCTTGGGGCGGGCAAAACCACGCTGGCGAAGGGAGTAATTAGCGGGCTTTGCGGAGTCCCCGTTTCTTCTATTACAAGTCCCACATTTCAGTATGTGCATTTTTATTCGGGGAAGGAAAACAGCATCGCTCACTTTGATCTCTGGCGTCTGCAGGATGAACAAGAATTCATCAACCTTGGCCTGGAAGAATACCTTACTCAAGGGGTTGTGCTCATTGAATGGCCTGATCGAATTACCCATCTTTTGCCCCCAAACACCCTTTTTGTTGCAGCCAAAGTGCATGGTGAAGGAAGAGAGGTTTCAATCTATACCGGGGAGTTTTTACAATGACGCAGATCAAGGAAGTAGAATTTGTTTGTCTGGATGTTGAGGCAACCGGCCTGAATCCTGAGGTTGATCGGGTTATTGAAGTAGCTGTGGCGAGCTTTACCTTTGAGACAATCTTGGAAGAGTTTGAGACGCTTATAGACCCAGGGCAGCAGATTCCTCAAGAATCTATCGCGATCCACCATATTACCCAGGACATGGTTCAAGGCAAGCCTACGATTGCTGAAATTCTTCCTAAACTTAAGGTCCTTATTGGTTCACGTGTAATTGTGGGCCATTGCATCAAGTTTGATATAGACATTCTCACAAATGAAGCAAAACGGGTAAAAAAAGAAAGTCCCTTCAAAAACAATCTTGCGTTTGACACTTTGCGTCTTGCCCGCCTCTATGGCGAAAGTCCTTCTAATTCTCTTGAAGTGTTGAGAAACCATTTTAACATTCAACCAGAAGGCGCTCACCGCGCCATGAGCGATGTGATTGTTAACATCCAAGTGTTTAAACGCTTGGTGCAAAAATTTCGCACTGTCGAAGATATTCAAGAAGTGCTTTCTAAACCGATTGCCATGAAGAATATGCCTCTTGGCAAGCATAAGGGAAGGCCCTTTAAAGAAATTCCATTTGAGTACCTCCAATGGGCTGCTCACCAACAATTTGACCAGGATCTTCTCTTTTCTATTAGATCCGAGCTTCAGCGCAGAAAAAAGGGCGGCTCTTTTGCCCAGGTTACGAACCCGTTTCATCAACTCTGAAACTACGAAATATCGTGCGAAAAACAAGCAAAGTTGCGATATGATGGGGAAAGCAAATAGGGGGTTTTATGATCTTACAACTTAAAGATTTGGATCTTAAGGGAAAAAGAGTGCTGGTTCGGGTAGATTTCAATGTGCCCATGGCGAAAGACGGGACGATTTCTGATGATAGCCGGATCAAGGCATCTCTCCCCACAGTTCAGGCTATTGTAGCAAAGGGCGGAAAAGTAATACTCATGAGCCATCTTGGGCGGCCCAAGGGCGTGACGCCTACACTTACCCTGAAACCCTGCGCTGAGAGGTTATCAAAGCTTTTGGGGAAACCGGTTGGTTTTGTTGATGACTGTATAGGGCCTAAAGTTGAGGAAGCGGTTGCAAGGATGAAGGACGGAGATATTCTCTTGCTCGAGAACCTTCGCTTTTATAAAGCAGAAGAAGATCCGAGTGCTGATCCAGAATTTGTGAAAAAACTTGCACGTCTTGGGGATGTTTATGTAAATGATGCTTTTGGCACGGCTCACAGAGCACATGCATCAACAGCAGTCATAGCTCAATACTTTCCTAAAAAAGCAGCTGCGGGGTTGCTCCTTCTCAAAGAAATTGAGGCTTTGGGCAGCGCCCTCAAAAATCCCAAGAGGCCTTTTGTTGCAATTGTTGGAGGCGCGAAAATCTCCACAAAACTTGGAGTTATGAAATCTCTCCTTGAAAAGGCGGATCAGCTTTTAATTGGCGGAGCCATGGCATATACCTTCATGAAATCTGCTGGAATTGCAACTGGAACATCTCCAGTAGAAGAGAGCATGCTTGGGGAAGCGAAAAGCATTTTGGAAAACACAAAAAAGGTATTTCTTCCCTTAGATCTTGTTGTAGCCTCGGACTTTAAAGAGGATGCGCCATCAAAGATTATAGATGCTCCCTTGGGAATCCCAGATGGTTTTCAGGGAATGGACATTGGGCCAAAGACGTTAGAGGCGTGGAAGCCAATTCTCAGTAAGGCCAAAACTATCTTCTGGAATGGGCCTGTAGGGGTGTTTGAATTTCCTGCGTTCGCCAAGGGGACAAAAGCCCTGGGGACTCTTGTGGCGAACTGCAAGCAAGCCTTTTCTATTGTGGGAGGCGGAGACTCTATCGCAGCCCTTGAGCAAGCTGGGCTGCAGTCTGCTATTTCCCACGTCTCGACAGGAGGAGGCGCCTCGCTCGAGTTTATTGAGCAGGGCACATTGCCTGGCATCCAAGCATTGGAGAAAGCAGCTGGGTAAGTGAGGGCATATGTTTTTTCATTCACTTTCAGGGCTCCCTGAAGGAACAAGTCCTGTTTGGCAAGCAGCTGAATATCTGGCTCCTGGCAAGAGTGGATTCTGTGTCAAGTCCTTTGAAGGGAAACAAATTAAGGTTGTTCGAGGCGAACAAGCCCCCCACTCCTTTATAGCAAAAGTTCTCAAATTTGCTGCCTATATCACTGTTATTTTGCCTTTAGTAGCTTTCGTGGTTCGAGCATTTTATCGAAGGAATTATACAATTGAAGTTGAAGGGGAGAGTGCAACTTCAAGAGTTGGCCGCACAGTTTTTGCAGAAAAGAAATATGATCTTGAAGCTGTTATAGACAAAATCGTCCAAGCTAAAGCTGCTGGACGAAAAGTAGCTCTTTTCATCGGAAGAGAAGATAACCAATCTGTTCCTCAGGATCAATATTTATGGGCGAGTTTGGATAAACGAATGGAAAATCCTCCTGATGAGCATCGATTACATCTGAAGATGGATTTCAATGATTTGCCAGATACTAAAAAGTTACATAAGCTTTTCGACAAAGTAATAGTAGATTATTCCGTAATAAAATTTTTTCATAGTGGTCTTCCCGGGGGGATCTGGAGAACTCTTTGCAATTTGCTCGATCCGAAAGAAGGGGCAGAGTTGATTGCGGAAACAGACACAATCATGACCTGGGGTGACCCAGACATCTCAGAGCCGCTGTTAGATGTGGAGAATTGTTCCAAGTTAGTTCCGCAAACATGGATTAGGGACTACTGGTTACATGGTAAATTTAAGCCTGAATTTGCGAAAGTAGACAAAGATTTTTGGGAGAAAACGCAACAGCACTTTAAAAGTCTTTTTCGCACAGTAGAGTTTCATGAAGGTGAGGCCTATCCGGGTCGCGGACCTGAAGAACCTTATCCCATCGGTGATTTTTGGGTTCTTCGGAATCCAATTAGGAACTAGTTTTATAGTGATAAAAATCCCTTGAGTATAAGCACTGTACGGCAAAAACAACATAGGGTACGAGGGGAAAAGAGAGAAAAAGTGAAGATAGTGCATTGTTTGTGTATCTCTCGTGCAATAGTTTTGACGTAGCAGAACGAGCGCGAAGGGCGTTATATGCACTCAAAGACAAGTACAGGATTGAGGATATGCCGGGGATAAGTGCAGCTGTATAATACCCTACCTTAACCATTACATTTTGAATTTTTTCAACTGTAGTCTGAACTGTATCAGGCTTAGGCTGGCCAGTCGGTGCTTCAGGTGCACTCTCGGGCACGGGCACAGCAACGAATAGTGGTTTAGCTACTGCAACTGCGGACGAACTCATAAAAATCCCCTTCTTCGCCCTAGTTAATAACCAAACATATTCTTTTTCGGCAAGTATTTAAATACTTGAGGCGTGCCCACTGAGCTTTTTTGAGGTTTATTCGTTTTTAGATGGTGATGGCTATTGCTTTAACAGCTGGTACCATAAAAGACCGTTTCCAAGTAGTGGAAACCCGATGATGAAAGTACTCAATGCAGTATCCCACATGTCCGTGCGTGACTCTTCTTTTTCCAAGTTGTTTGTGTATTTGGGGGTTTTGTTTGTTGAGAAAGAGGTTTATTTAGGTGATGGGTGTCGCCCGTACAAGAAGGGGAATAGACAATCTTTAATTTTGCGCCGGTATGCAAATTTATAAGGTCTGCCGGCGCAAAATAGTATTAACGAGAAGTGGACTTTATTTTTTCTAACAGAGTGGACCAAGCGAGATAGTTTCCCACTAGGGGAATGCCGAAATTGAAGGAGCTAATTGCATGATCCCAATCTGCATTTTTTTTGGTGAAAAGAGACTTAACTGCGAAAAATGCGCTCAGAGGCCAAAACACAGCTGTAGAAACAGCAGGAATAAGTGCTGCGATCCTAAGGATGGAAAGAACTATATTCTGCGTCTTTTTTGTTGTCCTCTGGCTTTTTTTAGACTGAAGGCGTACAGGTTGTGCTTGATGAGCAGGAGCGTCTGGCGCTCTCTCTGGCATAACAAAGCTTGATCTATCTAATGCAACTGAACTCATAAAAACTTCTTTTTTCTCTTGTTAAAGATGAGAAGATTATACAAAAATAAATTTATTTTTTGCAAGTTATTTCTTTTATTTAAATAAAATATTTTGTAG
>PMZB01000062.1 GCA_003170575.1 Chlamydiia bacterium
AAAATTCAATATTCACACAAAATGTTCAAAAAGGTTGGACGTTTTGAATCAAATCTAGTGAATTTTCTCCTTTATCTTCTTAAGCAGTTCCTCCTTTTCCTCCGAAGAGAAAAGCGAGTCTTCGTCTTCTTGGCGCAGTTTGCATTCAATCTGCTGGAGCACTAAAGGATCTGGTTTGGGAACCTGAAGGTATGCGAGTAAGGTTTTTTTTCTCGAAAAAAGAGTGAAGGCGCAATTGATATCTAGCCAATCCAAAATAGGGTGCNNTTATTCCTGGGGTTTGAGTTTCCATAATGATGCGGAGAAGAGCATGAAGACCGGATTCATTGCTGGTCCATGTGCAATTACCGACTTCTTGCTCATTTTGGTGAAACATTCTTTTCAGGCAGGGTTGGAGATCATCAAATGTGGCTTTTAAGTCTATCCATGAATCCTTGCCCCTAAGTGCTTTTTGTATAAAGATAAGGAGCTGGGGTTCTAACTTACGGTTAAATTCGTACTCTTTAATACCCGGACTCTTACCAGTTCCCCACCCACGATTACATAAGTAAATCCTATTTTGATACACAACAACTCCAATGGCGTGTTTTGTGTAGTGAACTGAAATCATTCCTGGAAGAAATACTGGCTCATTCACACTCACACGAACAAGTTCTTTGCATTCAGTAGAACGCCCATAATCGACCGAGCGATCGAGTATTTTCAGGATCCTCTCCCCCAATGTTTGATACTCTGGGCCCATCGGCTTCATTTGTATTTCAACAAAATCCTGAAAAAGCTGGCGGATTAATTTTAATGAGCAAAGGGGAAACCAACCAGTCAACTTAATGGTCTTAAATGTATGAGTTTTTTCATTATAGACCTTGCCTCGACCTTTAAGGGCCCAACTATGTGCTGTGCCTGTAAGAGTAGTAAAAGTCTTGTGCCATTCTTTATCCGCCCCATGGTCAATGAGCCATTGGGAAATGGGTTTTTCTTCAGAAGAAGGTAGTCCATTTGCGGCATCTAAGGGTGTCTTCCCATTACCGTCAAGGAGGTTGCAATCAGCCCCTAAAGAACTTAAGAGCTTCACCCACTCTAACCGCTCTTGTGGAGAGGTATTAAACAATGCCCAAATGAGAGGAGTATCTCCGCAGGGGTAATTTACCTCCTCAGGTTTCAGTTGAGCCCCATGGTCGATGAGGAATTTGATCATTGAAAGAGAGCCTTTGAACAATGCTTCCCACAAAGGAGGTTTTTCATATACTCCAGAAGGCTGGTTAACATCAGCCCCCATAGAAACCAAAAAAATCATCTTCTCTTCATCACCAGACTCCACTGCTTTATAAAGTGCAGTCCTTTTTGCCGATGGACAATTTACCTCTTCAGGTTTCAGTCGAGCCCCATTGTCGATGAGGAACCTGATCATGGATAGAGATCCTGTGAACAATGCTACCCACAATGGAGAGTTGTCATTTTCTCCAGAAGGTTGGTTAACGTCAGCCCCCATAGAGATCAAAAATTTCACCTTCTCTTCATTACCAGAGGTCACTGCATTATAAAGCGCAGTCCTTTTTGTCGACGAAAAATTTACATCCTCAAGGTTTACTTGAGCTCCATGGTCAATAAGGAACTTGATCATTGAAAGAGAGCCCGTGAACAATGCTCTCCACAAAGGAGGTTTGTCATCCGCTCCAGAAGGTTGGTTAACGTCAGCCCCCATAGAGATCAAAAATTTCACCTTCTCTTCATCGCAAAAAGCTACCGCATCATAAAGAGGAGTTCGGTTTTTTTCCGGCTTATTAAGGTCTGCGAGGCTATAGGAAGCATGGAGCGAAAGAAGCGTTTGCATCATATCGCATTTTTGGTGGAGTATGGCTTCTCTGAGTGGGGTGTTCTCGTCGGCCGCAGGTATATTGACATCAGCGCCTAATGAAACTAAGAGCTTCACGGTTTCGGTGCGGCCAGCTCTAACAGCATTATATAGAGCCGTTTCTTCTCTCTGGCCTTTTATATTTACATCAGCGCCTAAACCAACCAAGATTCTGATGATTTTATCGGCTTTGCTCGTGTTGCGCCAAACTGCGCTACACAAGGGAGGATTTGTATCTTCTAGAGCGCAATTGACGTCTGGGTTTAACTTTGTCAAGCTTTGTACAAGATCTTTGTCATTATCAAACACAGCCAAGATCTCTGCTTGATCTCCAGTACATATCATAGTGAGAACTGCGTGGACCATTTTGGAGTGAAGTGCTGGATTGCCCTTTTTCAAGTTCTGAAGCGCTTGACATGGTATGAGCAGAAATGTTTGCAAAAGGCTGGGGTATGGAGTGTCGCCTCTTTCAAACCCTTTCACTAACGCTTGGACAGCTTCTTTAGATGTAAATTCGGGTGAACAAGGCATAGTAAAACTATAAGATTGTTTTTAATTCTCCTTATGAAGTGAATTGCCTAAATTATCAAGAGATTTTTATATTTTAGGAAAGAGAGAGTTGGATCGTTTTGGTGGCAATACGTCCTTAAAAAGTTATGGCAAAAATCGAGTTTAGTGCCCTCAAACCATAACGTGGGCTCATTAATCGCTTCGGTTGTCATAACTTTTTAAGGACGTACAA
>PMZB01000327.1 GCA_003170575.1 Chlamydiia bacterium
ACGAAAAAAAGAAGGATAAAAAAATGAGTAGTATAAATACAACTGTTGCTTCGGTTCAACAACCTGGTTCTGAGAACCCGGCCATGGTCCAATTAGCTCAATTAGTAAAAGCTCTTGACCTATCTCAGGAGGCAGACAAGGAGACTTCATTAAAGACAGGACGCCTTCTGGGTGGGATAGAAAATATGGCTGCCGCAGACCGTGAGCAGAATCAAATATTGCGGCAGGAGGTTTTTGATTTAAAAAGTGCCCTGGGTCAGGTTTTCGTTTTGCTTAAAGCAGAAGAAGCTGCACATGAACAGAAAGAAGCAGGCGCTCAAAAAGAAAATACTGACTTGCGCGAAGAGATTAAAATATTAGCCGAAAAGGTAGATGGGTCTATATCGAAGCAATTTTTTGAAACATTTAAGACAGATGCTTTGGCGCGAATTACAGAGGCACAGGATAGGGCTGCAGCTATGCAAGAAGCTAACAGAGCTTTGCGCCAAGAACTTGATACACGCGTGGGAGCAGCCCAAACATCAATGAAAGAAGCATTGCAAGCCGAACGTGTAAAAACTACTGCACAGATAACTGATCAAGTAGAAGCTATTCGGAAAGAATGCGATGGGAAAATCGCTGTCTCAACCGGGTCTACAGCGTCATTGGATAGTCAACTACACTCTCTTGAGTATAAAGTCTGGCATCATTTCCACTTCCATGTATACGGAGGGCCATACAGAGAATATGGTCTCTATAAAAATAGGCCATATCACCAGGATATTGTGATAGACCCTGACCAATATTATAGCTAACAAAAAAGAAGGTGTTTACTAAACACAAAAAAAGAGGAATAAAAAAATGAGTAGTATGGATGCAACTGTTGCTACGGCTCAACAACCTGGATCTGAGAACCCGGCCATGGTCCAATTAGGTCAATTAGTAAAAGCTCTTGACCTATCTCAGGAGGCAGACCAGGAGACTTTATTAAAGACAGGACGCCTTTTGGGTAGAATGCAAACAGCGTTTGACGAAGTCGTTAAGCAGAATCAAATATTGCAGCAGGAGGTTCTTGATTTAAAAAGTGCCCTGGGTCAGGTTTTCGTTTTGCTTAAAACAGAACAAGCTGCACATGCACAGAATGAAGTAGTCACTCAAGAAGCAATGACTGCCATGCGGTTTCAGGAATTAGAATTAGCCAAAAAGTTAGATACAGTTGTCTCGAAGGACGTTTTTGAAGCATATACAAAAGTAGCTGAGGCACGAATTAAAGAGGCTGTGGATAGAGCTGCAGCTATGCAAGAAGCTAACAGAGCTCTGCGCCAAGAACTTGATACACGCGTGGGAGCAGCCCAAACATCAATGGAAGCGGCATTGCAAGCCGTGAAGGCAACTGCTGCCCAAGTAGCTGTTGATAAACAAGAAAGGGATGAAAAAATTGCACAATGTCAAAATGGTTTAACAACCCAAATAACTGCTTTGGCCAATAGGGTTCAGACAGTTGAAGGTAGAATTGGTGGGGTTGAAGGTAGAACTGGTAATCTTGAACAAAGAGTTGGTGGGGTTGAAGGTAGAGTCGGGTCACATTCGCATCCAGTCAGTTGCGAATTAGTGTGGAGAAAGGTCCCAGGTGGGTCACAGAGACATCTTGTTGTGAGAGTTGGGCCGGCATCTGGAGAGGTATGGATATGAGAGTTTTGATCCAATGTTTGGTAGGAAAATATGAGCACAATTCAAAATGACACAAGAATTCATACTTTAACCGAAACTCTTCGTGCAGAAGAAGTTGGCTATACCCCGCTTCAGCCAGTTCAGGAGTATGTGTGGCCCTCAGGTGGTGAGCAGTTGGAGCCGCCTTCGGCAAATGCTCAAGAAGCACCAAGGCTTTCTGCTGAAAGGGAGGGGCGAATCCGAAATAGGTTAGCTGAGGTGATAGCAACGGGGCGGGAGTTGAAAATCCAAGCTCTTTTCGTACGTATCCAGGCAGCAAATGTTTCTCAGGAGACCAAAAAGCAACTTGAAGACTGGATGAAAGAATTTTCTGCATTTGCCTTACAAGATGAGAAACAGAGGTCCACCTCTTTGGCAGTCCTTGTGTTGAAGGTGATTAGGAGTTCAAAAGAGCTTTGTGCCTTGGAAAAAGATGTATGCGAGATTTTGCAGCAGATGGGGAAGCCTGTGGACACTTTCCTCCAAGAGATTGAAATTGGTTTGTTACGCGAAGAGCTATTCGAAGAAGGCTGTAGAAGGCTTGAGGCTATAGCACAGACTGTGGCTCGCGCTGAAGAGTTGGCTCGTCAGCAGATTGATGCACAGCTTGAGCAGGCCTGCAACAGGATCAAGGAGCGATTACGCTTGTTTCAACTTATGCGAAGGCAAGTGTATACTGGCCTCCAGGCCTACATCACAGCTCTTGTTCAAGAGGTTGAACAATTACGCCGGGAGCTTTTGCAACAAGTGGACGAGATGGAAAGAATTGGAAGACAGGATGCAAGCCTCTTTAAACAACAAGAGGTGCTTCTTACGGAATTAGAGAAATTTCTTAGAGGTATAATATGAATGTTGGGCACGTTCCGTTCTTACTGGCTTTGCAGGATGGTGTTGATCCTGACGCATTGTTTAAAATAATGTTGCAAAAAGAAGTTCAAGCTTGTGCTGAGGATCTTCGTGTAACTGGAGAGGAGGCTGTCCAGGGGCTGCAAAGTGTAAAAAAACAGGTGGACCATGTTTCCAAGAGTGTGTTTTCTCTTGAGCTTCTCACCCCCCTGCAGCAACAGCTGGAAGAATGCCGTCAAAAGAAGTATGCTTTTGAACCTATACCAGCAGAAATGCAGAAAACGTATGTAGAAAAGAGTGCTGAGTTAGAGAAAAGAAACAAAAGTGTTCAGGCTCTTAATGCAAACTTAGCTGGTTTGCTGGAATATGCGGCTACTACCCCGCCTCCCTCAGAAGTTGAAAGAGCTATCATTGAGTATGGTCAGCAAGCTGCAGAAAAAATAGGAAGAAAATAATATGACAACTACGTGCATTCAAGTTTTAGCTGCTCCTCAAGTGGCAGCTGCTCCATCGTCTTCAGTACCTCCTGGAGCCTTACGTCGTCAATTGAACGAAATGGGACGAGTCATCAGAGAGTCAAAACTTAATGATGAGATGACAAAGCAGATTGAGATATGGAAGAATTGCTTTGAGAAAGACCTTCGTAACAATGCTGACGAGGCATCTGTTTGCAAGAAATACATTGCCTATCTACAGAAGCTCCTCACTGATCCAGTGACAGATGCGCCCTTGGATCTTTTTGCAGTCTTAGGGAATGATGGAGAAACCTATGGGCAGATGTCTCTTGCAGTTTATAGACTCTCACGTCCTGAACAGCTCAGGAACCGATCCCCACTTCATCCTGGCACTCAACCATTTACTACCACGCCTCATCCTGTTGTGCGACATATGACGCGATGGCTGCAGAGCCATAATGCCCTTCTTTATTCTCAAGATCTTGAACGAGCATATCTGCAATTATTGCCTCAACAACAGCCTGTAGAGGTTCAAGAGCGCATAGAACGCCTCATGGAGGTGGAGAGAAAGCGCCGACAAGCTCAGAACGAGGAGATCAAGAAAAAAGCTGGGGCAATGGTTGATGAGTGCGCACAAAAATTAACAGAGCGCCTTGCGCAACTCAACATCCAAGATATGCCAAAAGAAGTAAAGGAGCGGTTTAAGAAACAACGTGCTCAGGCACAAGAAGCGTTTGCACAGCTGAAAAGCCAACAAGATCGTACGAGCGATTTGATTAAGGGTCTGGAACAGAAGGTCCAAACAGAAGAGGCCGAAGAAAAAGCTTTTAGGGAATGGCTAGAAACAAGCATTGAAGACAAAATTTTTGGCAGGGTAAAAGAGCAAGTACAGGCTGTCGAAAATGAGTCTGCACAAGAGATCAATGAGGCAGTTTTTCGCCTGCAGGAAGCTGCGCGCCAAATTCTGCAGAAGATACAAACTACCGGCGTCGAAATTGATGATTTGAAACAAAAGATTCGTGAGCTGCAGGTGCAGCAGAAAGGGGTCTCAGATCAGATCGATAAAGCAGGAAAAGAGCTCCACACCTTGGGACAAGAAATAGAAGAAACGCGAAAAATAATTGAAGAAAGGAACAAGAATCGGTGGAAACGAATTGTCGCTGCCGTAGGAATTGCTGCGGGGAGTATATTTGCTACCTGGGCAATTGCATGTTGCTTAAAATCAACCTACGGCGTCACCCTTCTCCCTCAACATGGAGGAGCTGCTCTACGCGTAACAATACAATCACAATTATAGGAGAATACATATGACTACACCCCTACAGTCTCAATTTCCAGAAGAGCTCCTCATCACTGAGGAAGTTGAATCATGGGAGAAAACGACAATATGCGAACCACAGCAAATCCGCAGGCCTCGTAGGGACTTGACTCATCAATTTGCTGTGAGAGTTTTTCAAGAGATGGGCCGTTTGAGGGCGCAAGGAACGTCAAGCATAGAGATGCAGGCAGCAGCTCCATTCTGGCGCGGAAAACTAAACGAGTTCGCTCAAGCTGTGTACTCGAAGAAAGAAGAGTCAGTGACGACACAGCTTGATGAAGAAATAGCTGCCATTCGATATACCCCTCCTACCCATCACGAAGCGCTTACCACACGATCTCTTGTTGTAGAAGCAATAGGGGATGTGGCTGGCCACGAGTTAGGGGAAATTTTGGGAGGACCTTGTGGGATGGGGCTTGAATTTGGAGCTCATGTACTTGCTTCTGATCTTCCTAAGGATAGTAAAAGTCCTTATCGTGATCTAGGTCTTACAGCTAGTTCTCAGGTTGCGACAGCAAGAGTAGCCGCTCTTTTGTTCGGATGGGTTGGCGTTGCGGTTGTTGTTGCTGCTCCTTTCGTTGAGAAAGGAGGACGCGTTGCAGAAACTAAGTTCCAAGAGAGGTACGAAGAGCTCTGTTCAGATAAGTCTCTAGTAAATTTATACCTTTGCCCACAACTCAATGAAGGCATTCTTTGGGCAAAAGGACTGCAGTTACCTTCAAAAATTCTTCATACAATACAAGAGACTGTGACGGAACATTCTGCCAAAGCCCTGGATGCTACTCATGTGACTGATGAGACCCTGAAGAAAGCGAGTGATACTTTGCAAGAAGCTGTCCACGAATCATACGAGCAGAAAAGGCAGCATCCCGAACTGCTGGATATCTTGTCTTAGTCTTGGTGTTTAATTGGGTGATCTATGAACTCAGTGCCCAGTGACCCTGCAAAATGTCCGGTTAATGTTCTTTGCGTCGATCTAGGATCAACACGTACTAAGGCGGCGGTGCTCAGAAAGGGGATGTCTTTGAAAGAATTGCATTCCGTTGATGTGATGATTTTAGACTCAGCCCCTCTTTGGAAACTGGACTTTCCTTGTCAATTTGATAGATTAAAGCCGGGCGTCCAATTACTGAAATGAGCTACCCATAGTTTGGCAACTCATAAACTTGAGGTAAGAGATTGTACAAAAACAATTTTTACAGTTAGAGAGTGGGGAAAATCGTCAAGATCTGAACCGTTTTTTCCTTTGGACAAAAAATCTTCATGCAAGGTAATATTTGGTTTCTTCTAACTAAATGGTGTGTGTAATGAGAATCTGTCGTTAGCTCAGTTTTCTAGAACTTTGTACATAACGTCGTCTCCTTTTGAAAATAAAAGGAGCTATTTTCATTACATTATCATTTAGGTTTATATGGTTCACTCTCTATTAAAGATAAAAAATTTATGTAAGGCGTATCGTCGCATTGACAAGGGTGTGCATCATGCACTCTGCGATGTCAGTTTTGAGCTCCGATCAGGGGAAATTTTGTGCCTTTTGGGGGTTAATGGAGCTGGCAAAACAACGCTCTCTTCCATTATCGCAAGTTTAATTCCTCCTTCACAAGGAAGTGTTTTTTGGAAGGATGGCTCAATTTACGATAACCTTTCCGCGTATCGAAAAATTGTAGGGCTTTGCCCTCAATACCAAAATCTTGATCCCTATTTAACGCTTGAGCAAAACTTGCTGTTTCATGGGCGCTACTATGGTCTTTCAAAGAAGGAACTGCAAAAAAGAGTAGGGGAGCTTTTAGAAACATTTGAATTAGAGCAATATGCTCAATCACAGGTTGATGTTCTCTCAGGTGGGTATAAACAGCGATTTTTAATTGCGAGAGCACTTGTCCATAATCCTAAGCTTGTCATTTTAGATGAGCCGACAGTGGGCCTTGACCCTCAGGCGAGGCGGCATCTTTGGGGGCATATTCTTTCTCTGAAAGAAGCTGGAGCGTGTGTTCTTTTAACAACGCATTATCTTGATGAAGCTGAATTTCTCTCAGATCGTGTGTGTGTCATGGATCAGGGAAAAGTCCTTACAATTGATACGCCTGAAAAATTGAAAAGTGATTTACAGCAAAAAAATTTGGAAGAGGCCTTTTTGCAATTATTGCCTAAGGAGGGAATGTGAGAGCAGAAATACAATGTGCCGTTCAGTTCATGAGAAAAGAGATGTATCTCTCTTTTAAGAATCTTAAAAGCGATTTTTTGGACAACTTGGTCTGTTTTCTTTGTTGGATCATTATTTTTGGTTATTTTATGCCTTCATCCGGAAACAGCAATCTTGGTTCGCTTATTTTAGCAGGTGCAATTGCAAGTTTTGGCCTTTTTGGCACTATCTGGAGGGCGACTCTTCTTGCCCAAGATGTGACAGATAAGAAAATTAATGCATACCTTATTCTGCCTATGCCTTCAAGATATGTGTTCATAGGTTTGGTAGTTTCATGGTCGCTGTATGCTGCTACGATTACTCTTTGTTTGTTTCCGATTGGCAAATTGCTTCTCTGGAATCAACTGGATTTATCGCGTTTTTCTATCTTGAAATTTATCCCTATCTTTATTTTGAGTCATTTGTTTTATGGCTTCTTTTCCCTCTGGATATCTTCTCTTGTTACAAATCTTAGGAGTACTGCATGGCTTTGGTCCCGGGTTGTGAACCCGCTTTTTATGTTCAGTGGCTTTTTCTATACGTGGAAAGAAGCATATACGTTGGTTCCATGGATTGGTTGCTTGAATTTACTCAACCCCTTGCTCTATATTTTGGAGGCTACAAAAGTATCGTTTTTTGGCGCTCAAGGTTATCTTCCTTACTGGTTGGCTCTTTTGGCGCTACTGTTGTTTACGACTTTCTTTGCCTTTGATGGGGTAAGGCGTTTCAAAAAGCGAATTGATTATGTGTAGATTAGAGGAGCAAATAGCCAATCTCGTGATAGGGCATATAAAAAAACGGGAAACCAATGAGGCGACATAATGACTGGATTTTCAGAGATAGAAACAATAATAGGCGCGATGTCGTTAGAGGAAAAAACAGGTTTGATAAGTGGCAAGGACTGGTTTTACACAAAGCCTATTCCATCACAATTTCATTACAAAACCCTTAGAGAAGCAATTTAACGATTTTGCTTTTTCTCTTCTCTCCTGGGATTCGAAAGAAGGTTATTGCCTGAGTAGCTAATGGTATACATGTCTTTTTCTTCTCTTTTCCCCATCCAAGCTGATCTATATCTCCGGTAACTCGATCTCCGGTAACTTGATCCGTTGTATCGCTGTACCTATTACTCGGAGCAGTACGCTAAAGTAAGTGGAATTTATGAGAGCGCCATAAAGCTCTGATGGGAGGGACAGTATTTTATCATCTTCTACTTCGAGAAGCGCGATGTGAGGAGGCAAAGGTAATATTTTTGCAGATGTATTGAGAGGATTGCCGTGAAGACGCAAGATAGTAAGAGCTGTTAACTCGCTGAATTCTTGAGGCAGACTAGTGAGATGATTATCTTCAAGATGAAGCGTATGGAGCTTTTTCAGTTGTCCAATAGTTGGGGGCAAACTTGTGAGCTGATTATTGGAAACATTAAGAAGTGTGAGCTCTTTCAGTTGTCCAATAGTTGGGGGCAAACGTGGGAGATTATTAGCATGAAGCTCAAGGGTCTTAAGTGATTTAATTTCACCGATTTGGTCGGGCAAGGTTGAATATGAGGCGCCGATTATTTCTAAATATTTGAGGTTTTTGAGATCCTTTATTTCCGTCGGAAGATGGGTCATTTCTTTTACGTTTCTTAACTCCACAGACTCACAATTCAAGGTTGGTAATAAATGAGCATTTTTTTCCCCAGCTGAGGAGAGTTCCTCCTGGGACTTAAAGACCTGATGAGGAATCGGGGGGGACAATTTATCGCCTAAGAGCACAAGATTGTATGCACGCACTGCTTGTAAAATCTTTTTCCCCATCTCAATGTTATCAAAGGATGTAATCTCTGGATAGAGAGCTCTTATTTCTGTAGGAAGATTATACCATTCTCTTTTTAGCTCAATATGTAGAAAGTCGGCAAAACTTATGATTCTTTGGCATGCTCTTGGATTTCCTTCGAGCCTTTTTAAATCCTTGATTGTGTGACAAGGCTTACCAAGTGTTGAGTAGTAAAGAGCCATATACTCTTTATCTTGACTTATTGCGTTCAGAAACCTTAGGGCTCTCGATTCTTGCACCTTTTCTTCTTTGCTTGGCATCATTGCGAGTATGGCTTTCTGGTCAGTGCGAGGTAATTCAGTAAGTATCTGAGCAATACTTTCTGGCGGAAGCATATCTATTAATTCCCGAACTAGAAAAATATAGTTGCGCACATCTTTATTTTTGGCTGCTTCTTCGAGTTTTTTTTGCACATCACGCGGCAAATGCTTTATAAATTTAGTTACTAGAGTTTTTTGGAGAGTAGCAGAAGGCTCCAAGGAAGATGTGGTTTTGGGCGGCTTCCTTTTAGCAGAAGTCGCTCTTTTAAGGGGAGACTCTTCCTCCATTGGTGTAACACTGGATTGTTCTTCTCCGGGCAGCTTTTCAACGCGTGCTCTTTTCTCTTGAGGAAGCTCTCCTTCTTCTCCTCTGGGTCGCTTGGCGACAAACTTGATTCCGGGGAACGCCTTGTCTGCTAAGCGAGCGATGGTGTCCTCAACTATTTCTGCTTGTCCGCTCTGATCGTTTGCTCGGAGCTCCTGAGTTATATTGGCTTGAAGGTCTTTTAGAGCATCAACTGCTTCGGTCTCTGATTTGTACCGCTGCACGAATACCTGTTGTATTTTCCCACTTAAAGCCTCACGGACGCTTGGAGCATGAGTTACACACTCTTCCAACTGTTGGCGAAATACATTGCCTGAGTCGCTAATGGTATACATGCCTCTTTCTCCTCTTTTTCCCTTAAATTTTTTTTAACAGATTTATTCAAATTATGTAAAGAATTTTTTCTCACTTTTGTCTAAAGCCTTCTCACACATATTGCAGCGAATAAGGGTGGTCAGTCAGTGGGGAAAATTGGCCTAGAAATCTCCATCTTCTCCTTTAAAAAATAACAAAGAATGCCTCGGTTTATTTTTGAGAAGTTTCTGAAGGCGAATCAAGAACTTACAACTTTCCCTTTATGAACGCCGACTATCTAGAATATTCTTCAAGGTTTGATGATATAGTCAACTTGCTTTTTCTCTTTTTTAATTCTGCACTTCCTTGGTCATACAGACTTCGAAGGTGTTTTTCTGGGATTTCTGGTAAGGCATCCTTGATGTTTTCTTTAAATGGCGGCATCCCTTCACATGGATGCTGGTAGGGAATGGGGATGGTTGACGAGGGTTTTTCGAGCATTTCCCCAGCCTTGCCAACAAGGTAGTCCGTGATATACGTGCGTAACTTCCAATATGTTTCCCCATTATTTACATTGCGCAAATGGCTATGCAACCATACCAGAATTGATTTTTGCGGACAATTATCCAGCTCCTGCTCCCTATACGACACATACCCAACAGGCTTTTTGTTGATTGTTTGACTATATTTAAATAATGTGTAATAGAATTGATCTTCGGTATTAAACCCTCCTTCATCAGGAATACTAACAGCCTCAAAGAGAAGGTTCTCGATGTCTTCCTCTGACAGATTCGCACATTCTAAGGGAAAAACTCTCCCTGAAATTTCCTCTTCTCTCTTTTCTGCCGCATGGAGTAAGGTTGCAGTGTTGAAAATGACAACAGAATATTTATCTCCTCTTTTTTGGACTTCTATGACAATAGCATGCATTCCTCCTCTATCGGTAGCGAATCCAAATGGTAACGTAAGAAAATCCCCATCCTGTAAATTTTTGACTTGATGGACTATCTTTTCTGCGAGTCCATGGGTCAAATCAGCTACGTCATCGGGAGATATGTTTTTGGGGTAGTCTTCAACTTCTTCGGGGAGTGCTAGAAGAAAGCTTTCGAAAAGGGTTTGAGGTAGTGCGGCAATGAGCTGAGATTTCAACGTAAGCAAAATATTCTTTTCTTCAGTGGTTAAAGAATTTTGCTCTTTTGACAAAAATCCTTCTATCATCTGGCTATAGAAAGCGGTTTGCAAATCAGGAACCGAAAAGCCAAAAGTTTTCTCCATTTTTTTTGAAACGTGCACATTTACATCACGAGAAGACTCTCTCTCCAACGATTCAAATGTATCAAAAAATAGTGCTTGCATATTGAAACTAGGAGAATTTAAATACCTAACAACCTCGTTAAAGCGAGAACGCAAAGAGGCAGCTAATTCGGGAGGTAGGAGCTCTTGTTCCGAAAGCTCTTGAGGAACTGGCGGTTCCAATCTGGTCCTTTTTGCTGGGGGAGCCTCTTCTTGCTCCTTTACGCGACGGCGCTTTCCTGGTCGTATCGGCTGGATGTGGGGCTGCACCTTTTCTTCCAAAGAAGTAACGTCACTTGGTTGTTCTTCACCTGAAACCTCTTCAACGCGCGCTTTTTTCCTGTGAGGAAGCTCTACTTCTTCTTCCAAAGGTCGCTTCGTGCCAAGATGGGTACCTGGGAGCATCGTATCTGCTAAGCGTGCAATGGTTAACTCAACTATCACTGCTAGTTCGTTCTTATTGTTTGCGCGAAGTTCCTGAACTATATGGGTTTGAAGGTCTTTTAGAGCGTCAACTGCTTCTGCCTCTGATTTGTAACTCTGTGCAAATACTTGTTGTATTTTTTCTTTTAATGATGCTTGCCTTCTTCCATAAGGAAGCTGATACACACTGTCTTCCAAAGAGAAGCGAAAAGGGCCTGAATCACCAATGCTATACATATCTTTTCCTCTTTTTTCTACTTTTACATTAACACTTTTTTTATTTATGTAAATAATTTTTTTAGACTTTTGCTTAAATCCGATCGAATGCTCATAATACCTATAAAGTCTTTGATATCGGGAATAGGATTTAGAACTTTTTATTTACTCAGCCTCAAGTATCGGCTCTTATGCGGGGCTTTTGGTCTCGATGCGTCGTTTCTTAGAAAATGCAGGAGTTAAGCCATGATGAAATATAAAGGTTATACAGGTCATGTAGAATACGATGACGAGGCGAAAATCTTCCATGGGGAAGTCCTTGGAATCAAAGACGTAGTAACATTCCAAGGAACTACCGTAGAAGAAATTGAGAAGGCTTTTAAAGATTCTGTGAATGATTATCTTGCTTTCTGTAAAGAAAGAGGAGAAGAGCCTGAAAGACCATTTTCAGGGAAATTTAATTTACGAATACCGCCAGACTTACATGCAAAGATCTTTATTGCCGCTAAGCTTCATCGTGAGAGCATAAATAACTACATCACAAGAACTCTCCGACAGTCTGTATCTTACGCTTAATTATACGAGGTTCTTGCAAAACTCATGACGACAATCAATAAGCAAAACTGATACCATGTTTTTAATTTAATACAAATTAATGGAGATAACAATGATTGTTTCATCGGAAAATAAACCTATTGACATTTCAGCGCCTCAAGCATGGTCCTCTCCTCTTCAAGAGCAGAGGTCCTGCAGTAGCTTTGATTTCGATGCGATTGTTGTTGGCTCAGGTCTTGGAGGATTGGCTTGTGCAGCGCTTTTGGCTAAACACTCAATCAAAGTCCTTGTTCTTGAGCAGCACTATCAGGTCGGCGGCTATTGTTCATCTTTTCAACGAAATGGCTTCACATTTACTTCTGGAGTAGAAGATATCAGTGGTGTTGAAGCAGGAGATACTGCTCAACTTTTAGCAGAGCTTGATCTAAAAAAAGAAGACCTGTTTGTCTTGAACACACGGATGTTTATCATAGGAGATAAGCGTATTAGGCTTGATGGTACTAAGCAAGGTACTGTTTCTGCGCTCTCTAAAGCCTTTCCAGATGAAGCTGAGGCTATTGTCAGGTTCATAGATGAAGCGGAATATGTTTTACGGATGGAAGATCCGGGAAATGAGACTGTACAAAGTTGGGTATCGATCACATATCAGCAAAAACTAGACCAATACTTTAGAAATCCAGAGCTCAAGTCTTTCTTCTGTTCACTTCTTGTATACATAGGGATGCCGGCAGACCAAGTTCCAGCGCAAGCTGCTATTGGTCCATGCTTGAGCTACTTCATTGTTGGAGGGTATTATCCAAAAGGTGGCCCACAGAATTTCGTAAATAGCATTCGAGACTACATCACAGCGCATAGCGGCAAGGTCTTAACAAATAAGCATGTCGACGAAATTATAGTCTCAGACGGTATTGTCGGCGGTGTCAGAGTTGGCGACAAGACGTACTCAAGCCCAGTTGTTGTTAGCAATGTTAATGCAAAAACTCTTTACCAGAGGCTTATAGCTCCTGGAAGGGTCCACAAAGTATTTGTCGACGCCATTGGCGCTCTGCCTATGTCCATCTCCTGCTGCATGGTTCAAATCGGTACAGACATTGATCTTTCATGCCTGCCATCTCACATCCAAGTGCTTGACAAAGGAGCACATTGCCATTGTGTCATAAACTCTAATGCCGATCACTCTTTAGCTCCAGAAGGTAAAAGCAGCCTTACTTTTATATGTGGAGGAGATTATAGAAAAACTCCTCCTCGCGGTACTCCAGAATATGCTCGTTATAAAGACGAGAGAGCAAAGACTATTATCTCTAGAGCCGAGGCCGGAATACCAAATTTGCAGGATTTGCAAAAACATATTTTAGCGCTCGATATTTCAACGCCACTTACCTTTGAGCGATATACGTCTATGCCTGAAGGTGCAATTTATGGCTTTGAGCAATCAATCGGACTTACGCGCCCAAATTTTAAGTCGCCAATTCGCGGCCTGTATCTTGCAAGCTCATCAACCGCTGGTGGCGGAGTAGAGAGTGTAATTGGCGCTGGTTTGACTTGCGCCAGGGATATTTTGGGGAAAAATACCGCTCACTCTTCATCCAGTTGATTTAGGGGGCTTTTGCAAAACTCGGAAAAGATCCCATCTTCGTCGGAATTTTTTCCGAGTCTTACAGAAACCTAAAATATCGGTTAAACATTTTTCTCCAGTCCCTTAGTTAAGTCCAGCTTCACTAATTTTCGTCGGTTCCTCAAGAATGCATAAAATACTGGTAGCACAGTACACTCGATCTCGTTTTCCTTTGGAGATTTGTGAAAGAATCCCCAGATTTTCAAGCTTAGTGATAGCCCTTTGTGCAGTCGTAAAAGCTACGCCGAGTGTTTCGGAGGCCTTTTTGGCTGTTATATAAGGGTTGACCGCTAGTTGTTTCACAATGAGGTGGGCAACTCCTTCAGATTGTCCCACTTGTATTTGCCAGTCTACAATCAAGGTATTGATTCTTTCGGCTCTCGATAGGACATCTGATGCCTGTATTGTGACTCCATGTAAAAAATATAAAATCCAATCATTCCATGTCCCATTGCTACTAACGTTGTAAAGCTGCCTATAGTACTCGTCTCTCGTAGCCTCAAAAAAAGCGCTGAGGTACAAAACTGGGGTCGGTAGTACTTTTCTCTCAATAAGAAGTAACGTGATTAGTAGTCGGCCCATACGACCATTTCCATCTAAAAATGGGTGAATTGCTTCGAATTGGTAATGGCACATGGCAATGTGAATGAGGGGAGGCAACGTTTTGAAATGCAAAAACTTTTCAAAAGAACTCAAGCAATTCATCAATTCTTCAGGGGTCGGAGGCACATATTTTGCTGTGTTTAACGTGCATCCTGGGCTTCCTATCCAATTCTGAGAACGACGAAACTCTCCGGGGGTTGCATGAGCTCCTCTTACCCCTTGCATCAGGTTTTCATGAATTTCTTTTAGTAACCGGAGACATAATGGAAGATCCTTGAGACGTTTGACTCCATACTCTAGGGCCACAATATAATTCAGAACCTCACGAATATCATCAGGATTACGATCGACTTGTATTCCAGCCTCCTGCGCCAAAATCTCCCCAAGAGTCGCTTGAGTACCCTCAATTTTACTTGAGAGTACAGCTTCTCGAGCAATAAAGGGCCTCATGAGAAGATGAGGATTTGGCAAACGAACACCCTCTCTAGCTAACATCCCCAGAACATGATCTGCTCGCGAAAGTGTGGTAACTAAAGCGTCATTCCACTCGAACTTTGGTGGCAAGGGATCAGGAATAAAGGCTTGATATCCTGTCAAAGTCTTAACAACTCTACCCGTGGGTGACTTAATAATGTCCATGGAATGCCTCTCGCCAAAAATTGCTTTACTGTTTTTTCATAGGTTTTAAGCTGAGTATACCTAATTTTTTATTTTCGAAAAACAGGAAAAACGAAAATAGCGAGCATTCTTATTTGCGCCAGCGAAAATAAGCGCTGTAATTGTGCATAAAACAGGAGCTTCAGTTTTTGGCAGGCTATGACCAAGCAAAACAAAGGTTAAAAGAAATAGTAGACATGCCAGACCAATCGATTGATCTGTTTATTCGGTGCGTTCGTCAAAATGGCGGAAGCCTCTCTTCACGCAAGCGAGANNTCGTACAGGAATAACTTTTACAGGAGCAAGCATTGGCTAATATCGTCTTTTGGCTTGCGCCTGTTCCAGGATTTTTTGAGCTCCTTCTCGGCACATTGGGTTAACAATGCTACCATGGACACGGATCATTTGCTCGAGCCGGTTGGGAAGTGAAGCCAGCTTTTCTAGAATCAGGAGGAGTGCATCTGATCGATCGTCGGTATCAGCAATCGAATTGGCGAACTTCTCTGCGTCCTCAAACCTTTCAGAGGCGAGCATGCCTTTTATAATTTCTTGTTGGCTCCATGCTTTTAATCCTATATAAGAACTGGAATTAGTTTTGCTGATTGCCGTATCAAACTGTTGCGAAGCGATCAGGGAGATTATATGCGATTGATGTTTTCTCAGCTGACCTTCCTCGGCAAGAGGCGCAATTCTCATTTTTTTTGCCGAGTCGGCTCTTCCTTCCTCTCTACCAATTGATCCACGTATCGCTGAAGATGGTGATGATACTGTTGTAC
>PMZB01000056.1 GCA_003170575.1 Chlamydiia bacterium
CCTTGATAGTATAATTTAAAACAATATTTTTCCATCTCCATTGTCCTTTTTTAGACCTTGGAAGACCAGGGAAAAACAAGGTAGAGATTAAAGACAAAACTTTTTACAAGAGCGGACAAGAATTTTTTTAGTTAGACCCGTAATTCTTGTGTTTGATAAAATTTCACTTTAAAACGATCCACAATGGATTAGACGAGGGTATTTGTATGGTTCATCCAGTGAGAACTAGCGTGAGAATACTTCTGCTGAATGATAAAAAAGAACTTCTCCTCATGTGCGCCGATGATCCTAAAACAACTTCTGCTGACAAGACGTACCATGGTCGATTTTGGTATTGTCCTGGAGGCCAGATGAATCCAGGAGAATCTTTTGAACATACAGCTATACGCGAACTTTATGAAGAGACAGGTATTCAAAAAGAAGCTTTGGAATTTGGGCCGATTGTCTGGTTCGGAGAATGTGATATATTTCTTAATGGCATCATGACCCATCTACAACAAACATTTCTTGTCGCAAAAACCAAACAGACACAAACATTTCTTAATACCCCAGATCCTTGGGAGAAATCACATGTAAAAAAACTTGCTTGGTTTTCCATCGAAATGATTAGAAATAGCGAAGATGTGATCTTTCCCGTTTTGATGCCTGTATATTTGCCAGATATTATTTCTGGAAATTATCCAAAAAAACCACTTGAAATCGATCTTGGTAAAAAGCCGGAAAAGATCTGAAGAACTCTTCCTACCAGCATCCGCTGTGGAAATTTTTTTTTTACAACATCTCACCTCAACAATCCCAAGTCTCCATCGAATTTGATGAATCTCAAGGAAGGATGTTCTAGAGCAATTTCAGGGACTTTTTCAACGGAGGGGAAGGTTACAGGAGGCCGGATGCGGCCTCCTGTATGTAAGTAGCATCGGGAAAAAACTAACGTCCAAGCCTGATTAAGGTCAACGTCCCGCCGACTGTATTNNTCGATAAACACGCTGTTGTTAAGATGCAAGTTGCATTCTTGCTCGGCTTGGAAAACAAGTCCTAAGGACACCTGGTCTCCTGTATTAAATGAGAAGATACACTGCCCACTGCCTGTGACAGCTCTGAATAAATTAGGTTCCCACTTTAGTGCTATGTTAGCAAGAGTGAGAGGAACTGAACCGATCCCCAAAGTCGTTTCCTCGCGGGTGAGAGCGGGAGTAATGTATGAATACAAAATCGGAGGTGACTTCTGAGACTGTACGATATAGTCCGGGCCTGCTACAGCCGTAAACCCATACATAAGCAGGTAGGTCCCCGGGGTGACGATAGTAAACTGATTGTTCGCAAATGTCACATCTGAGGAAGTTACGACCGCTCCTGTCAGCCCGATAGGAATTTGCTGGATGTTTATGTCAGCGGGGTCTGAGCTTAGAGGGTCTGATCTATACGTAACCTCACTAATGACACTGTCAGCCGCGAGAACTAAGGAATCTATGTTTAGTGGTGACAAAGAAAAACTTTGGCCTGAGGCGATAGAACAGGTACCATCCGTGCCGTTGATGCCGTTACTACCGTTAGCACCATTCAACCCGTTCTGCCCTCTATGGCCCCGTGGACCACGATGTTTATGATGATACCCCTTCGTGATAAGCACTTGCCCATCATCACAATTTGGAATGTCAGCTTGTGCCAAGCTGCAAGAGAGAAGCCCTACCGCAGAACACACTGATAAGACTTTCAGAAAATTTACCGAAAAAACCTTCATACAACTTCCTCCAAAAATGAAATAAATCCTTAACTCCAAGAGAAAAAGCAAATCAAGAAAACATCTTTTCGCGAATAGTAACAAAATCAAGAGTTTCCGCAAAATTTTATTTGCCAAAAGAGTTTCTTTGAAAACACAAACAGCCCGACAAGCTCGATCGACGCCTTGCTAATGGCTATCCTACAAGCTTGCAATCAACTTTTCCCCGATGGACTTCTTTGGAAAATGATCAAGATATACCCAATTAAGATCGGCTCTGCGCACACGATTGATCCTACCGCCGTTCTCTATAACGAACCGCCTCTGGACTTTCCATGTGAATTAATTTTTTTTTGACAACATCACCCCGTACTCCGTATATTCACGATTAATATACAAACGCACTTGAGGAAGCTGCTGATTGGGATCCGCTTCTTCGGGTCAGGAGGGGGTTTTCACTATGAAAATCAAAAGGATTTTCACTTTTTTGTTGTTCAGCCTTTTTATTCTTTCGACCCCGTTTGCATATGCATATCGTTTCGTGGTTTATGGCGATTCTCGGGGAACAGATGGAAGTCCTTCGCCCTTTAATACCCAAATCCTGGGAGCTATGAATGCAAAAATTTCTCACCTCCATCCAAGGCCTAAGTTTTGCTTTTTCCTGGGAGACTGCGTCCGGCCTTCTTGGACTCGCAATTATGTTCACAATAATCTTCGTGACTGGCTTGGGTTTATGAAGAAAGGACTTGGCACAATCCCCTTCTACACCGCTGTGGGGAATAATGATTTGTACGGAAATACTGGCTGGACTGAATTTCCTCTTCAGACTGAGTTTCAAAAGCTTTTCGATTTTCATCCCTCCAATGGTCCACAGCACTATAAGAAATTGGTGTATTCGGTTGAATATGGTCATGGAAAAGAACGAACGCTTTTTTTGATGCTCGACTCCTTTGGTTTTTACAAGCAAAACGGGTCGTTGGTTAACTTTGACAATGGCATTGATCAGGAACAGTTGACATGGGTAGAAAACAAAGCAAAAAAAAGCAGAGCTCATTATAAGTTCGTGCTGAGTCATGGACCGGCTTTTTCGATAGAAGGGTGGCCAGTCAATCCCTCAATCCGAAAGGTTTGGGATATCATGGATGCCCGCCATTTTGATGGCTTTTATTGTGCCCATGAGCACATCTTCTCCCGGTGGAATATCACAAAAGACGTGTATCCAGCCAAACATGTGATGTTCCAATCAATTGTTGGAAGTGCAGGATCCCCTCTTGACGACATTTCTCTTGTAAAAGTCGATTTCAAGAAAGCACATATTTATCGTGGATATGCATTCATCGTCATTGATGTGTACAAAAATAAAATGGTGCAAAAATCCTATGCACTGATACCCGAAAATGGAACCTACACCACACGCTTGCTCGATAAGTTCGTTATAAAAAAATAAAGAGCTACATCTTTTATCCCCCCACGGTTAGAATGCAGAGATTAAAATGAACAAGTTGAAGAATTGGGAGAGCAGCCCATGCGATTACCTAAGCAGTCTCACAGGATCGGCTTAACGCTTTTTTTAGCCAGTTCTGTGCTTTGTTTCGTTACACCTCCCATTTGGTGTGAAGATCAAAATGTAAGCGACGAATTTAGCAGAATTTATAGCGAAGGACGATGGGGCAGAAACTCTGCTGGGGAGGGCTCCTCAGGAGTAGGAAGCGTATATGCTTATGTCCGCCCTTACATGAAGATGCTGCGGCATTTTCTTCGCAAACATCACATTCGATCCGTTGTTGACATTGGTTGCGGAGACTGGGAATTATCGCGACATATTGATTGGAAAAATATCCACTACTACGGATACGACGTTGCAGCTAAGGTTGTGCAGAGAAACAAAGAAAAATACGAAACCAAGAACATACGTTTTTATTGCCAGGATGGGATCCATTCCAAATTGCCTAAAGCCGACCTGCTTATTTGTAAGGATGTTCTCCAGCATCTCCCAAATAGTTTTGTTTTTGATTTTCTTAAAAAAACAAAGCGTTTCAAGTATTGCCTGGTAACTAATGATGTGACCTATGGCAGCGCGAATGGTTGGATACCGAACCAAGATATACCGGCCGGACAATGGAGATGCGTTGAATTAGCAAAACCGCCCTTTAACGTGAAAGGCAAAATAATTCTCATTTTTAATACTATAAATATTACAAAAGAGGTATTTCTTATTTCTCGATGATGCTCAACAGTTCACGTACCCCTTCTGGGTACGTGAACAAGAGCAGGATTTTATATATACTGAAACAAATTGAAGAATTGGTTTTTCCCTTAGCATTATTGTGGTATTCTGCGGAGGTCGTGAGTTATTCCAGAAATATGCTCGAGTTTTGAACCACGTAATCTAAGTTTGAATCGTCAAAATATCCTTGTACAAGTTGCGTAATCCTCTCCATCACTGAAGAATTCGTGGCATTTGTTACCTTCTGAAGGTCGGACAAAGTGAACCATTTCCAGGTCATTACTTGTCCCTTGGAATCACGCTTCACAGTCTTGGCCTTATCGACGACACCAAGGATGGATTCAGGATCTATACCTCCTGACTTTGCTGTTTCCAATACTGTGGAACGAAATTCATCAAAAGATTTAAAAGAAAGAAGGCTAGTTGTCATAAACAAAACTCC
>PMZB01000141.1 GCA_003170575.1 Chlamydiia bacterium
CTTTTACTATTCTGTGTTTCATGCTTTTTTTCAATAAATTATTTAAATCTAATGGTTACTTCATAACAGGGAGACTGAGACGGAAGCTTAAGGGAATACCCAGTCAAAAAGTCTGCAACAAGCTGATCTTGCTGAATAATCGCTGGGACAAAGGAGCGAAAGGAAGTAGGAGAAGGAGCTTTTCCTTTTACTGTTTTGAGGAGGCGGTCGGAAGAAGGAGAGATAGTGAAGGGTTGTTTGGGAATATAGATGCTCACACTTTTCCCCTGAAAAAGGTCGGTCCAGGTATGCATCACAGACTCCTTAATGATTGAATCTTTCCAAACAATCTCCCAGCAGGAAAGGTTGGCCACCCCTTGGTCCTGGTCACAGAAAAACTGAGCAAGCGGCTCGAGTCTTTTGGCAAACACTCCGATCCAGTTGTGCTCCACAAGAATGATGCCCTCCCCTACAGGAAAGGAGCGACTGCCGGATCTGGGTTCTAAAAAATGAGCAGCAGCTTCTGACACCTGACTTCGACTGGGAGCAGGAAGGCCGCATTTTTTCCGAAGCATATCAACAAGATAATGCAGAAGAAAGGCAGGCGGAAAAGGCTGTTTGGATGTAGCGAAACTTAACCCCTCGCTGCATCCTATGGCAAAATTCTCTGTTAAAGATTGCTGCACCCATTCTTCTAAAAGTAATGCCTCTTCTGATACGCGCAAGACACTTTCCTCAAATTCCTTCCCAAAAGACTCTCTCAAGGAGGGAAGAAGTTGCGTGCGAAAGCGTGCCCGTAAAAATTTGGGATCTCTGTTTGTTGGATCATCAAAAAAAGAGATATTTTTCTTTTCGAGATATTGAAGAAGCTCTTTTTTTCGAAATGAAAGAAACGGCCGCATCAAGACAAGCCCTTCCCGCTCCTCGATGACGCGCATTCCTCGAAAGTTTATGATAGAAGAGCCTTCAAGCATACGTTTCAGCACAACTTCTAGCTGATCATCAGCATGGTGGGCAAGAAGGATGATCGTAGTGCCAATAGTTTTCCCAAGCTCAGAAAAGCAGCGTATCCTTTGCATGCGGCTCCACTCTTCTAGATTCACCCCCTGGGAGGATTTTTGGAGGCGAAAAGAATGAAAGGGAATATTAAGAAGAGCGACTTTTTTTCCAAGCTCTTCCTTTTCCATATGGCTCGCCTCCCGCCATCCATGGTCGATATGCACCACGTGAGGGCGCCTATCCTTGGAAACAGATGCAACAGCATAAAGCAAGGCAGTTGAATCAATGCCCCCGGAAATTGCCAATAGATATGGCATATCTTTTGGAACATAGGTGTCCAAAAACGTCTCTAGATATTTTTCGAGATTTAAATCTTTCATAGAGGAAAGTATACTATGCTTTGTGGTACCAAAACAAGGTGAAGAATACATGCTAAAACAGAGACTTGCAATGCCGGTTTTGTGGCGGCATATCATGAAAGAATACCTAAAAAACTTAAGTATCTCGCTCTTTGGCATTGTCTCGCTTCTTCTCACAACTCGGCTCGAAGAGATTGCACGATTTATGTCTCTAGGCGCTTCGGTTTGCAAAATTGTGCTTTTTGCCCTGCTCCAGATTCCGTACATCCTTCAAATAGCACTGCCGCTTTCTTCCCTCCTAGCAGGATTCATGGTATTCTCTCAGATGAGCTCTTCAGGGGAACTTACTGCCATGCGAGCTGCCGGATATAGCCTCAAAAGCATGCTCTATCCTATTGGCTTTATTAGCTGCCTGTTTGGCGCACTCCTTATGGGCGTAGTTTTTAACCTTAGCGCACGAAGCCATTTTAAGGTGAAAAAGCTTGAATTCGATGTCAGAGAGCAAGAACCTTTAGCCTTTGTACAAAACAGTCATTTTTTTGCAAAGCATGGAGTCGCACTTGAACTGAAAGGATCACTGAAAACAACAAAAATGGCGCATGACCTGATCCTTTGCCTTCCTGCAACAGCTGAAGACAGGCTTACTCTTATCATGATGAAGGAAGCATTAGTTGAACCTCAATTGCTTGTTGGCAAAAACTTCACCCTGCTTTCCTCAAAGGCTCCTACACAAAATGATATATTTGGCTCGCTTCTTGTAGAGAATGCGAAAGAAAAAAGGACTCCAACGAGTTGTGTACATGAGCTTGCAGCAGGGCGCACATGGAAGCCCCTGCCTGAATATTTTCCCTTAGCTGTGGTACGCGCGGGAACCCTTGTTTTTAAAAGGCAGATTGCTGCCGCTGAATACCAAGGCAACTCCACAAAAAAGCTTACCAAGCTTTTAGCAAAGTTTTCTGGAGAGCCTTACCGACGGCTTTCTCTTTCTCTAGCTGTGTTTACTCTTTGCCTTCTTGGATCTGTGTCCGCAGTACAAGTGGGCAGGTCTTCTCGCTCCTTTATGAGAATTGCCTTGCCTCTTGCAGGATTTATCTTATTTATTGCTCTTTATCTAGCGGGAAAAAATTTGGACGAGACTCCCCTTCTTTCAATTCTTTGTTTTCTGATGCCCCATCCAATCCTCCTTCTAGCAACCCGTGCACTCAAATTTCGGATTGAAGGAGGCACCGCTCTATGAACAGGTTTTTTTCGACATGGGCTCGCCACTTTTTCTTTCGCTTTTTTTCCTCTGTGGCCTTGCTTGTGGGTCTGGTCTATCTTCTCTTTGTATTTATCGATCTTTTGTCCCACATCAAGGACGTGGCTGACCCAAAAACAACATGGGGAACATGGGGGAAATATTATCTTTGTATCTTAAGCCTTCGCCTGCATGTGCTTCTCTCTTTTTCGATTGCTGCCGCAACAGCGCTCCTGCTGCCCCGCATCGTACGAGGCAACGAGTTGATTCCACTTATGAACGCAGGGATTTCCCTGAAGCGAATAACTCTTCCTTTTTTTGCTGTCACAGTCGTCGCAGCAAGCCTTTTGTGGATTAATACACAGTTCATCTTTCCCAAAGCTATGCAAGAGTATCACACCATCTCAGATACAGATTTTGGCCGGGAAAATATTCACTCCACTCCTTCACGGCTTGGAATTATCTTTTTTAGAGAGGGAAGTAGACTGTTTTTTAAGCAGCATAATGCAAAGGAAGCGCTTCTTAAGGATACTTTCTGGGTAAAATCGTTTAACTGTGTTCTCCACATTGAAGATCTGCGCTATTTTGAAGACAGGATTCCTGAAGGCCGCTTTGTTGATGTGATCGAACGAGATCCTACAGGGAAAATGGTAAAAACAGCTTCGTATCCTTCGTGCGAGCTGCCAGAGCTTCAACTCACAAAAGAAATAATCCGGTTTGCCCAAGCAGACCCGCGAGATCTTTCTCTTTCTCAGCTTGGAATTCAGCTTGCCAGATTCGGTTCCTCCTCCTCAGAACGTGCAAATGAAGTCACTATTTCTTTCATACAAAAGCTTCTTTTCCCACTGCTTGCATGTCTTGCGTTTTTTATTCCAGCTCCACTTTGTCTTTCATTTGAGCGAAGGCTCCCTCAAGCGCTTCTTCTTTTTATTTCGCTTGCCTCCCTTTTCTGCCTCAACATCATGTTCGAAACCACCTCTGTTCTGGCTCGCGCTGCTCCAACCCATGCTGTCGGCATCCTCTTGGTCCCATGGCTCTTTATCTTGTTCTTCGTGTGGAGATTGTTTCAGCGTTTAACTTCTTAATGGATGGCTTATGGACGAATTTGACTTAGGTTCTTGTGAGATGTTTGGAAAAAAAGGTATAACTCTTATTGATAGTGTCTCTATAGATTCACGCACAATCTTTTCCGACCATGCACTTTTTGTGGCTCTTCCAGGAAAGCATGGGCATGGCCACTTGCATGTAGAAGAAGCCCTGAAGGCTGGAGCATTATTTGCCATCGTGGAGGATGCGTGGGAAGCCCCAGCTTCGGTAAAAGAAGAAAAACTTATTCGCGTTCCCTCCCCTCTCTTTGCCCTCCAAGATCTTGCAAGATGCTATAGAGCTTCTCTTACCAAATTAGATGTTGTGGCAATTGCTGGAAGCTGCGGAAAAACCATGCTCAAAGATCTCTTAAGCCATATTTTCCCAAGCGAAGATATTTATTTCAGTCCAGAGAGCTTCAATAGCCAAATTGGAGTTGCACTCAGTCTTCTCAACATTCCCCCCAAATCTACCCGCCTCGCATTTATTGAAATGGCAGCTACAGAAAAAGGAGAGATGTCGCGCCTTGTCAAAATGGCTTCCCCAAAATATGCTGTGATCACCAATTTTTATCGCCGCAGGCTGGGCTCTCCAGAAATGAAGGAAAGGGTAGCGGATGAGCTTTCCACCTTGCTTTCTTCCCTACCTAGTTCAGGAAAAGCGCTTGTTGAAAAAACCTCGTTCACACTTGCCGAGTGCAGATGTTCCATCCAATTTTGGAATGAGAAAAAAACCCATGTAAGCTATCAGGAGGAGCTTGTTTCAATAGCTCAGCAAACTGCTGAAATGTTTCATAAATCTGAGCAAGACATCTCCTCTGCTCTGGCTACATATCGACCAGAAACAATGAGAACAGACATTTGGAAGAATAACGCAGGAAC
>PMZB01000159.1 GCA_003170575.1 Chlamydiia bacterium
GTATAGAGAAAGGAAAGGTAACAAGGTAGGAGGACGACGATGAATCCAGAGTCTGAAAAAAAGAAAGAAGAACTTAAGGAACCGCCTAAAGAAGGGGCTGTTATTGACACAACAGGGATGGCAGAAAAGATCGCCTCCCTACTCTCAGCAGGAGGCGCTCCCGCAAGAGACACCGTCACTGCTCTTCTCACACAAGCTCTTAACAAAGGGATTATGCCCAAACAGGCACTCCAGCTTGGTGATGACACTATGGAAGCAATCTACAGCCAAGCATATACCCTGTACAATCAAGGCAGGTATAAAGAGGCTTCCTACATTTTCAGACTGCTTATGTTACTGGATTATTCAACTCCAAAATATCCTATGGGCTTAGCAGCCTGCCTTCACAGGCAAAAAGATTATAGAAGTGCTGCAAACATTTATCTTTTGTGCGGAACCCTGGATCCAAAAAATCCACTCCCGCACTACCATGCGGCCGATTGTTACATGCAGCTCAACTACCCAATGATGGCTCTCTTTTCATTGGGGCTTGCGATCAAAGCGGCCGACACACAACCACAGTACGCTATCATCAAAGAGCGTGCAACACTGATGCGCGAAGCGCTCAAAAAGCAAATTAAGCAAGAGATGGAAGAGGACGCAAAAAAGAGTCCGGAAAAAAAGAAAGCTGAAAAGAAGAAATAAACTTCTTCCACCCCTCGAAATTCTTAAGCAAAAACCGCTTAAGAGACCCTTATAGAGGATGTAAAATTATGACTATTAATTTAGGCGGCGGCGGGCAAATTAACCTCCAGCAATGGCAAAAATTTACCCCCGATCAACAGGCTCAACTTGCAGCAACATTAGGGTTTGACCCTAAGTACGTTGATACACAACTCAAAGCTGGAGAACAGGTTCAGGGCGGCCCTGGAAAACCATCTATTGGGGGAGAGGCTCCCTCAAGCACGCTGCCAAATCTTACAACGCCCAACTGGTCAATTATATCTCCAGAAAGTTTTGCCTTAGTCCAGGAGTTCGTAAGCGCCTTGGGTTATAGCGCAGAGCAGGCAGCGGCTGCTTTTTCAGGCGGAGGAACTGCTGAGGAAGAGCTGAGCTTTGTTCAACAAGCCATAGAAGAGTATACAAGCGAAGAAGGAGGCCCACCTCAAGTCCCTCCTGAAAGTGCGGGCTCAGGCGAAAGCCCTACCCCTTCTACACCAGGAATCACGCTAGGAGCTACTTCCGGCTTAAACCAATTATGGAGTCAGATCTCTACGCAAATTCAAGCAGGCACAACTCCTGTCCCTGCAAACTATGCTGACATAGCCGCTAAAATGTCTTCTCAAAATCCTGATGATGTAAATGCAGCAATCCTCCAGCTTGCCGATTTAAGCAACTTGACGCCTGACCAGCAGACATTTATAACCGGCGAACTCTCTCAACTAAGTAGTTCTATAGCCTCCTCCATTGCTTCTGGAGGCTCTGCCTCATTCTTCATACGATTAGGCGTTCCAGAGCTGCTTACTCTCCAATTTGCAACAGCTCTTGGCCTCACATCTGGCACCACAATGTCTTCGGACAACCAAACTCTTCTTTTAGGCGTGCTTACCCAACTTGCAAATAAATTGTCTGATGTAAACTTTAAAGTAGCAACAGGTACACCCAATCCCAGCCCAGAATACCAGCAGCTCACAAGTCAAGACCCAGCACAGGTGACCTCTCTTCTTACTTCTATTTTTAACTCCGTACAGCTTCCTGAAGGCTCTATGACCGACACTGAAAAATCCGCACTCCTTTCTGCTCTTGTCACTGAATTTACCTCTGGCGGGACCCTCCCTACAGAACTTAGCTCAAGCAACGAGGAAGTTGTCTCAAACTACCTTTCACAACTCATTGAAAAACTAGGAACTGAAGGGAAACTTAGTCCCTCTGATGCCGCTACCCTGGCGCAAAGCTTGTATCTTATTCCAGCTCTTGCCTCCCAGATAGCATCAATCAACCAAACCCAATGCATTAATGATCTCTATTCAAGCGACCCAACAGTGATAAGTTCTGCTCTCCATAATCTTGGAAATGTTTCAAACCCTCCTTCAGACGAGGATGTAAAGAATTTACCGCCAGATCAAGTACTTCAAAAGATGGGCCAAAGCCTTGTTATGGGAAGCTATCTCAACGCACTTGTCAAGGCTCTTGCCTTTCTGGCCCAAATAAGAGCCCTGATTAACCAACTTGAAGGCACATACTCCCAAGAGCTGGCTAACGCAAAACTTTCCAATATAGCTGATCAAGTTCAAACAGCTCTAGCTAAGTATCAAGAAGAAATAGACAAGATTAAAAGTGACTACTCAGCCAACCTGAAAGCAATTCAGAAACAGAAACTCATGAAATGGCTCATGCCTTTTATCACGATCCTTGTCACCGTTATTATGACAATTGTCTCAGTCCTTCTAACCATTTGCTCAGGGGGTATTCTTTCAGGACTCATGTTTGGCTTAACCGGAATGATAGTAGCAAAAATCATTGTGGCAGCAGTTATGATTACAGTTGCTATAGCAATGGCTGTCCTCTCTATTGTCGACGCGGCACGCTCCATTAAAGGGGACACAGAAATATGGACCGCGGCAGCCCAATCACTTCTCAGTGCGTGCAAAATGAAAAATCAACCTCAGTGGCTACAGAGTTTGATATCAGCTGTTCTTCAAACTGTTATTGCAGTATTTATTGCCCTTTTTACTCTTGGTGCAGGAATTGGCGCAAGCTTAGCAATGATTTCAGAGAGTGTCGGCAAGATGGCACTCGTGGACATGACAGAGGTTTTGAAGCAAGTACTCAATTCCCTAGGATCAGTCACTGTGCAACTTGTCATGATGTGCGTTATTACGCCGATTATGTCAAGCGGAGTTCTTAACCAAGCTATCCTTGAAATTCTAAAAGCGTGCGGAAGCCACAACGACAAAACAAATGCGATTATTACCATGATCATCTCGATAATAACAATGATTGCCATCATGCTTATCGGCGTTAAAGTCCAAGGTTCCATCAACAGCGCTATTAAAGGCACTGCATCACAAGCAGCCCCAGAAGCAGCGGAACAAGTAGCAGCGAAAGCAGCGGACAAAGAATCTATCCTCACCTCATTTAAAAACACAATGAAACAGTGCGCCTCTGAAATAGGAGCTGCGGCATCGGCAGCAGGGCAAAGCATAGACGGCCTTTTGAAGGCTCCTGCAGATGCAATTAAGCAACTACTTCAAGCTATCCTTCAATCCCTTCGCGCACTTCCCAAAGAGGCCCTAGATGCAACCCAAAAGATTTTAAAGCAGCTATGGGATATGTTTTACAACCTCCTGAAAAGTATTGGTAAAGCATTCGCAGGATGCATCCCTTTCTCAAAGGCGCAAATATCAGAAGTACCAGTATCAATCGCACAGACACTGCAATATCTTACACAATTCTTGCAAATAGCTACGCATCTCTATGAGGCAGTTACCGATTTTGAACTGGCAAAAATATATAAAGAACTTGCTGATCTTAACAAAAAGGTAGCAGCACTTGAATCCTCTGCCGAATTTCTGCAGATGATGTCATCTGGTGCGCTTGACTCAAACACTCTTTTGAAAGATCTGGCCGAAGATGCGAAGGGGCGCGCTGATGACTGGACAAAGCTTGTCAATATGGTAGCATCCTATATTACAGATGCAAGTAAAGACTTCAGCCAACTTATAGCTAAAGGCAGTTTTAGTGCAGCCTAAAACTTAGAAGAATTTTTTTACCAACTCCTAAAAAGGAGTTAAGGAGGCCTCATATGAGTATAAGTCCAAATCTACAACCCCCAGGATCAGAAGGTGCAAGTCCATCCACTGGTCCAGGCAGTGCAGGTTCATCCACTGGTCCTGCAACCTCTCCTACAGCCAAAACTCTTGAACAAGCATTAGCAGGAATTTTCTCACCAGGAGGCGCGGAGGAAAGTAGTGATATAGCTGCGCTCCAACAGCAAGCAGATTCAATTCTAGAAGAGCAAGGGGTGACCACTCAATCGTTAACTCAACTGCAACAAAAAGCCGAGGCACTTATCAACCAGCCTACGTTGAGTGAACCTGACCAACTTACAGTAAACCTGTATCTAGCCAAGGTTTTAACGTTGAAAATCCAAATGGGGCTGAGCGGCCCGACAGGAGGGGTTATTCCTGCAGCAGGAGGCAACGCTTATCTCGATAACGTAGCAATCGTCGAACTTTTCGTAATCCTCAGCAAAATTGCAATTGAAATGACAAAAATAAAATATTCAGAAGCACAACTGAAAGTATCATTAGCAAAGATGACAATTGAGATAGCAAAAGAAATCGCAACCCTTATCCTTGAGATGGGCGACATTGCTGCACAAAAGTGCATCAATCAAGCAAGTGAATATATGACCGAAGGAACAGCCGCTCTCGCTGAAGTGGTCGTAGGCGCCGCAACCGTCGTAATGACTGCGCAGGTAACGCAAGAAAAGACTGATGAACAGATACAGGGTAAAATGGCAGAGGATTATAAAACGAATTCTACTAATAAATTCTACGATGATTGGATGAAAGAAAACCAGAGCGGAACGGAGACTGCAATATCCGGCAAGACTCTAGCACAACGGACTGCGGAGCCTCCTAGCCTTAATAGCCAATTCTTTAAGGACCACAAGAACGACCCCACATTCGCTCTCAACGCGTCTGAAAAGAGTACCATCCAGTACAATACCCATCAAGAAGTGGACCTGCTCATGAAACCTTTTTCCTCGTTGGTTACTGCATCTAAATCGTTTGCACAAGCAGCGCTTCAACTCTCCAAAGCCAGTTTAGAGAAAGAAAATTCATTTATGGAAGCTGCCAAATCCCAATTACAAACACTACAAGACATGGTCAATAAAACGAGCGACACATTGGGAAAAGATATTGACGACATAAAGGGCTCACTGCAAAAGCTCTTCCAAATGTTCGAAGAGATAGCTCGAGTTTATGCACAGCTTGGAAGTCCGAGGTAATTTTTCTCATGTTTTATGACAATGTGGTGAAGTTCTTAAAAGAATTAAACATTGAGGGGGCTAATGCCTTGCCGAGAGAGCTTCCCTCCATTTCATTCGAAACAGAAGGCACGAACGTGACGTTGACAGACTCTCCTCCGGGGATGGAGCTCTCAGCAAATCTAGGAGAGCTCATTCCAGAGAGGCCTGAAGAGGTGTTTTCAAAGATCCTTCTGGGAAATTTTCTAGGGATAGCCACAAAACATGCCTGCGTGGGGCTTGATGAGTCAGGAAAACAAATTTTAATTCAGGCATTCATACCAACAGTGAGAAGTTACAGAGAGTTTCGGGATACTGTTGAAGATTTTGTAAATACAGTGACCTTTTGGAAAAAAGAACTTTTTGTAAAATAAAATGTTGACGTAAAAGTCAAAAAAGTATTTAAAGAAGGTAAGAGGTTGAGAAATTTTAGGAAGGCATGAGATAAGTGTCATACAATATTGCTGCGATTATAGGAAAAAAGGTAAAGAGTCTTTGCCATATTTCATAGTAAAAAAGGCGTTGTATGAGTGTATCCTCCTTCCAAAAGAGTGACACGATGGTTGACCAAGAAGAAAAAACAGTCAGTGATGTGCCTGCCGAAGAGACGCCGCCGCAGGAGTCTTTATCGGAACAGGCTCCAGAGGAAGAGGCTGCGCCACAATCAGAGCCCGTTGCAGAAAAGGAAGAAATGCCCTCAGAACCTATCCCGGAAACAGAAGAAGCGCCTATCTCAGAATCTATCCCGGAAACAGAAGACACGCCCTCAGAACCTATCCCGGAAGCAGAAGAATCTACCTCAGAAAAGGAAGAAAGTCCCTCGGAAGAGGAGGCCCCGGAAAAAGAGGAAGCGCCCGCACCCGAAACAGAAGCGGCCCACGTAGATTTTGATCTGCTGGAAACAGAAGGGAGATGGCTTCTTAAGGTCATCTCAGGGCCGAATACTGGAGCTGAGTTTGCTATGCATAGCGGCTCAAGCTACCTTCTAGGCACAGATACAAAAGAATGCGACATTGTGTTTCAAGACTTGAGTGTCTCAAGAAAACATGCACGGCTCACCATTGACCCGCGTGAAAATGCTACCTTAGAGGATCTAGGGAGCAGAAATGGAACCTATGTGAGCGGTGAGAAAATAACCAAAAAAGACATCGCTGGAAATGTGCTCGTCACCATTGGCACGACCTCTTTCATGCTATACGACAGAGAGGCTGAACACACAACCATTATCGCCCCCACAACCCAATCTAAAAAAGACGAGTCTAAAGAAGAGGGCAAAGAGGAAGGTGCTCATCTTGGGCCTATTCAGGAGGCGGTATTTGCGCCCCTCCAATCAGAAGTGGAACGGCTAAAAGAGCGGGAGCGGATGTTTGCAAAAACGAGCCGCGCTATCAGCTCGCTTATTATCTTAGGGATTGTTACAGGACTTGTCCTGTTGGTGGGCGTAGGAATGGTGTTTCTTTTCCACACGGAGGAGGTTTCTACCCCCAAAGTAGCTGATCCAGAGGTGGAAATTTCACGTGTACTCGCCAATTTTCCGGCGATTCGGTATAGCTATAACCCGACAAATAACAGACTTTTGCTTATTGGACACGTACTTACCACAACGGATCGTCAACGCTTGCTAGATTCTCTCTCGCAGCTTAAATTTCTACGAGACATCGACTATAGCAGTGTTGTTATAAATGAACTTGTGTGGAGGGAAACAAACCAGCTTTTAAGCAAAAACCCAGCTTGGGCAGGCATTACCATTACTTCCCCGACTGCCGGAAAGTTTATGATTACAGGGCTTTTGAAAACGAGTAAGCAGGCAAATGAGCTTTTCGACTATCTTTCCCTTAACTTTCCTTATATGGACCTCTTGGAAAAAAAGGTCATTATCGAGGAAGATCTATTGAACCAGATAAAAAGAGAGCTTTCTGGGGCCGGGTTTAGAGGAGTTATGCCAACTTTGGCAAATGGAGACCTTACCCTTACAGGAAATCTGGGAGAGGGGACAGGAGAGAAATTCCAGAAACTGGTAACCTTATTCAAATCTTTGCCAGGAATAAGAAACGTCAACCTTCAGGTGAGTGAAACTGGACAAAAAGAAGCATTTGTTGACTTGACAGATAAATACCGGATTTCGGGATTTGCAAAAAGCGGTAAAAAAAGCTCTGTTGTGATTAATGGAAGAATTTTGGGTCAGGGCGATATTCTTGACGGAATGCTGATTACAGATGTCACAGCTACCACAGTTTTCCTCGAAAAAGACGGTATAAAGTATAAAATTGAATTTAATCAGTAATAGAGCTACAATAGCTATAGAGAGAGAGCTAGACCAAAGTCACTGAGATGTGGAGAAAACTATTATGT
>PMZB01000035.1 GCA_003170575.1 Chlamydiia bacterium
CACAGAACTACCTATGGTTTTTGGCTAGCCGAGCATCTTTTTTTGCGACACCGCTAGAATAATGCCCTAAAATATATCTAGGAGGCAATATCGGAAAACGCCTCAATCTATAAATCCCAAAGATTTCAGAATTGGATTGAAGCGCCAAGATAAAAACTTCCGGATAAAATCCTAAGAAGATATGTCATCGAGCATACGCATGACTGCCTGAAGAGCTTGTTCTGGTGTTTGGAGATGTCCCTCAGGTACAACTCCATCTACAGCAGCGTCTGCAATGGATTTTTTGAATTGAATGCGATTCCATCTAGATTCGCACCAAGACCAACGCTGTCCATTTACATTTGCATATGTCAGTGGAATGAGAATATCAACTCCCTCGCTACTTTGCCCTTGCCGGTAAATTCTTCCCTTGAGCTGCTCAAATGCAGCATGAGTCCAGGGTAGTGACGCGATAATCATCCGAGAACAAACATGCTGCAGTCTATCTACTCCTGTCCCAATACAGCTAGAAGCTATCAGCACATCGGCAGTGCCTTCCACGAACTCTAAAAAGCCATCTTTGGATTCGCCAGTAAAAATCGCTACCTTCCACCCTTTTTCCACAAGCGCCTTTTGGAGCAGCTCTAAAGCACCATTCATTTTCCAAAAATGAGCATAGAGGACTGTTTTAGGGCGAATTTGCGACAAAATATAAGGCAGTTTTGCTTTGATCAAAATGCCATCAAGATGGTCAGTAGCGCACCGTTTCCCTAACTGTCTTATCTCTGGAAGATATTCGGAACAATCAAGGCTTTCGGTAATGATGTTGATTTTACAACTATATCTAGGCATCAACCGAATGCCATGGCAAACAAACTTTTCATACATGGCAATGCAATTGGGTACTGTAGGCTTAGTTTTAAGTTCCGTGCAATCAGTGCTTGTCACAAGCTCAAGAAGTGTTTTTCCTTCATAAAGATTGTTGATCACCGGAGTGGCTGACATTCCCAAAATATGCAAATTTTCATTTGCAATGCCTGCAGTACGTAAAAAAGAACTGATCGTCTGCTTACGAATAGATGAGATTTTAGGATAGCGTTGCTTCGAGTAATGGATTTCATCAATCACGACAAAATCAATTTTGTATTTGTCCAACAACTGTTTTACTCGACTCCTACCCTTAGCACTTTGGAAAAATTCATAGTTCAAGATCACATAACATGGTTTGGTTCGAGGCCGATTCCTAGGTATTTCGACATCTTTTACTAAAATTTTGCTATCGGGATAAGTTTCCTTGATCTTTTCCTTCCATCCGCTCACAACGCTATTAGGACAACATATGATGGTTATTCGAGCATCTATAACCCTGCTCGCCAGAATGGCTGCCAAGGTTTTTCCTGCTCCTGTACCAGACCAATTCCCTAATTTTTTTCGGCTTTTTACTAAATGCGCTGTATGAAGCTGCATCAAATTAGGAGGCTGCGTAATCCCGCTCACTGAAAAACTATACCCTGGTGGTATTTTAAGGGTCTTTGCGGCACGGTATTCTCCTAGAAACTGCGACTTTACCTCTCTAGCATAAAGCCCATACTTTTCTTCATACCGCTCAACCTGATTAATTGCTGAAGACTCGTCGATAAAAGCATGTTGCCAAATCTTTGCTACAGCAGATTTAATAAAAAATCGAATATCCTGCTCCTCAAAAGCTGAAAATGCATGATGATCAACGCTTGTTAGAACTTCATTAGCTTGAAGAACCGGTAGTTCTTGAATCGTATTACTCACACTACTGTCTGGTAAGCAATGAGTCTGGTCGCTTAAATCTTCTTCAAGATCTTCTAATGTCTCCACCTCATTATTCACGAAATCATCAACTTTTGATGGCTCATTATTTACAAATTTTTCTAATTCAGCCTTAGGAAACCTACCCGTTGCAAAGGCCCTTATGAATGATCTCCCGCATGCACTTCTACTCGCGTTGAGAACCCCGCTTTTTAGACACAAACTGTAAATTTCAGCCTCATTCAGTAAGCCCAGGAGAGGTAAAAGAGAAGAAATAAATAGCCGCATACGTTCAAGAGAGCAGCCGCTATTGCATATTGGACATCCATTTCCTTTATTTCGGTTGTCTATACTTGATTTCCATTCATGGGAAGGCTCCCGTGAGCAACGCCACCATACTTCCATCCTCGACGAGAAATGAACATCAGATGGTTTTAAGGCACCATTTTTTGTCGGATGCCATTCTTGAGCTAAATCTGGACGTTTATGCTCAAGAGAATTTTCTTTATTCAGTTTATGTCCTGAACAAAAAGGACAACCGCTCTTGGAAAAAGTCCTATGATCAATCCGAGCTATGTATTCATGACCATCAGGGCATAACCAAACTACTTTCTTGTTTGTGCTTACTGTTACTTGAGAAGGCAGCAAAGAACCATTTTTTGTCGGATGCCATTGTTTTGCTATCTCTGGAAACATAACCTCGAGGTTGTTTGTTTTGGAAACTTTTTCCCCAGAACAAAAAGGACATCCATGTTTAANNTTCCACCATACCTTTAAAGTGGAGCCAGCTGTCACTAAGGAAGGAGTCAAAGCCCCATTTTTGGTTGGATGCCATTCTTGAGCAATTTGTGGATGTGTAGTCGCAAGGCAATTAGAAGGAACCACCTTGCTTCCATGGCATATGGGACATGTTTTTCTTTTTTCTTTCACACTGCGAGTTACTTCCCCTAC
>PMZB01000051.1 GCA_003170575.1 Chlamydiia bacterium
ATATGTGACTGAACAATCGTTCTAAGCTCGGCAACAAAGTCATCAAAAACCTCCTTAAGTTCCAGAGATTTTGGCACTCCTGCAACAGGATCTACGAGCTCAAGAGTCTCACATACGGCCTTGTTTTTACGGCAATATTGTAAGCTAATTCGTCTGCCGTCTTGTGGATTGTGAGTGTGTTTGCAGTTACGTATAAAATATTCACAATCTATTCCCCACTGTCCATCATTCCCGGCATATTTGGTTAGGATAGGGCCTGACCCATCAGCAAAGAGCTCTAACTGTTTTTTAGGAACTACGATTTTGCTAATACTAGGAGTAGTACGATCTTCTCCTAGATACCTGCCAAATATTAATGTACAATTTTGACTTGTTACTCTGGTGAAACTACGGTAAATCAGAGAGTCTTTTTTTGTGTCTTGATATTCTACCGTAATTCCATGGATCCTGCCCTGCAGCACAGAGATCAATCTCAAAATCTGGTTTGCTATAATATCCACTGGATATTGTTCTACTATTGGAAAGGAATAACATACTTCTTGTTCTTTGAGAGAAGGTGTCCCTACAGGAATAATGAGAGCTGAACCAGAATCCATATTTTTCCTCCTTTTTAGTGATGATCCCTTAACTAGATTTAAGGAGTGGAAAAAAAATTGCAAGGGGAATTTTTTCAGAGGCTTATCTTCATAGCTGGCCAAAAATCTTTATTATCTAGTACAATCCTTGACCCGAACAAGTAGAAAAAAAGGACTGTCATATATGGAAGCTCCGGCTCAAAAAGGGAAAGAAGAAGGGAAAAAAGAGAAAGAGGTAGTCCGCCGTTCCTCTGCAAAGAAAAGACAGATTCAGAACGAAAAGCGACGCATAGCGAATAAAACCGTTCGTTCTCGGATTAAAACCAAAGTAAAAGATATTAGAGAAGTCGCTACAACTGAATCTTTGGCCGCAAAAGAAGCAAAATTACGTGAAATTTATAGCCTTGCTGACAAGGCGGCTAAGAAGAAGATTGTCTCTCGTAATAAAGCAAGTAGAATCAAATCTAGGCTTGCAAGGCAACTAAGAAAGACTTCAGAAGCTTAGATACATTCTTCAGCCGTGGTTGAGTTATAATAGCTTAGGGATCGTACAGGAATAACTTTTACAGTTATAGAGGAGAAAAACGGTTCAGATCTTGATGATTTTTCCGAAGTCTCGTGTCCGTAGATACCAGCGAGGGAAAATCGTAAGTAAGATGAATCGATTTTTCCCTCCATAACTGTAAAAGTTATTCCTGTACGATCCCTTATCTGTTCCTTAAGGTAGTGTCGCATATGAAACAAAGGTTAGGAATAGCTTTTTTAGCGCTGGTGTGTTGCTTAATAGTAACTACCCCCCTTTTTTCAGATGTAGTGGAGACTCCCACTCCTGACCGAGTGATAGAAATTCCCATGCGTGATGGGGTCAAACTTCCAGCAAATGTTTACCTTCCTCACGGGGAAAAAGCTGCTAAACTTCCATGTGTGTTAGTGCGCCATCCTTTAGGCAAAGATGCTGTTGACCCAATGTGGGTTGCGCTTACAAAACGCGGATATGTACTTGTTGTCCAATCAACACGTTCATTTTGTGACGTTTCTGGAAGATCTGTTCCCTATCTCACTGACGGGTGGTCTGATGAGCACAAACCTGCTGATGGGTATGATACAGTTCAATGGTTGGCCTCTGCTGAGTTCTGTAATGGAGTAGTTTCTACAGTTGGTGTTTCTGCAACAGGAATCACAGAATTTCTTCTAGCCCCTGCTTCTCCTCCAAATCTGTGCTGTCAGTATATTGAAATGGCAGCTCCTAGCATGTACCAGTATGCTGTTTTCCCAGGCGGTCAATTCCGGAAAGAGATGGTCGAAGGATGGCTTCAAATCCATCGTCGACATCCTTCTGTGATTGACTGGTTGAAAAGCCGGCCCTGTTATGATGCTTTTTGGAGCAGGTTTAATGCCATAGATTATGCGGATCAAGTCCGAGTTCCTCAGCTGCATTTGGGAGGATGGTTTGATCTTTTTCTTCAGGGTACATTGGATGCCTTTTATGCGGCACAACAGCATTCTCAATCAGAAGTGCGCCATAAGCATAAGCTTATAGTTGGTCCATGGGGGCATAGATATCGATGGAGCAGTAAACTTGGCGAATTCCAGCTTTCGCCTGTTCAGCTAACGCCGCCTGTTAACATCACACAAGAAAAATGGCTCGATTTTCATGTAAAAAACATGAAAAACGGTGTTGAAGAAGCTCCTACAGTTCAGTATTACGTTATGGGTCCATTTGATGGGAGTGAATCAAAAGGCAATCGGTGGAGATCTGCATCTTCCTGGCCGCCTCCTGGGGCAGAGTATGAGCGCTTCTATTTTTCCTCAGATAAGCTTTTTCATGAAAAGCAATGTGATAAAAAACCCATACCCATTCCGTTTGATGGAGCGAATCCTGTTCCCACAATTGGCGGGAGAAACTTATTTGTCCCTGATGGGCCAAGGGATATGAAGGAGGTTTTCTCCCGTAATGATGTGGCATCCTTCTTCACAGAACCTTTGCAGGAGGACATTGAAGTAACAGGGCGGCTCTGGGCAAATATTTACGTTGGCGATCTTGAAAAAGAACAGGATGTATGCCTTCGCCTTGTGGACGTTTGGCCCACTGGAGAGCATTATCTCATTGCTGAAGGAGCTACCCATGTTCCTAGAAAAGAGTATACATCAAAAGATCCTCAACTTGTAATCGTAGATCTTTGGTCTACCAGCATGGTATTTGCCAAAGGCCATAAAGTTGGGCTCTTGGTAAGCGCCTCCAACTACCCTGCCTATGATCTCAGCTTTGCCCCAAACGAGAAGGGCACGGCCTTCTCCATCCACCTTTCCAAAAAGTATCCTTCCTCTCTTGCGCTTCCTATCATGAAAGAGAACATGATCGTTGAAAAGAAAGAAGACAAAGAACATCTGCTTGTTCAGTAATGAGCAGCAATTGTAAAGAATTCACTTTACTAAATTTGTAAATATTTTTTATAATGATTTCTTTTAAAAAGGAAATAATTATGATTGATCCAACTACAAGAATAAACCCTGCCCCGAGTGCAAATACAT
>PMZB01000154.1 GCA_003170575.1 Chlamydiia bacterium
GAAAACGGGATTCGTTTTGGGTATTTGATTTTTCAGAAACTTGGCCCAGATCTTTTATGAAAAGATTATTCTTATTGATGACTATGTTTTCAATATCCTTTGCGTTGATGACTGTATCTTTCCATTCAAAGAATAGCTCGCCGTTTTTTGAAGTAATGCTGCCCAAGGGCTCATGCTCAGTGTGTTCTTTCACCGCATCTATAACATCATTAAACCCCACCCTCCGGGCTGCCATAAGTTCTGGATTGAGCCTTAAATATACATTTTTCTCTTCTCCAAATACTCCGACGTTGGCCACTCCTTCAATTCGCTCTAAGCGGGGGATAATTTGATTTTCACACAGTGAGCGCAAATTTCCCGCGCTTGCTGTTTGAGAAGAGACAACAAGGGTCATGATGGAATCTTGATCTGTGTCTGAGAAGCGGCACTCTGGTGCTTTGTCTAAATCTTTTGGGAGCCAATTTGTGGCTCGGCGGAGCACGGCTTCCACATCAATAACTGCTTGACGCATGTCTTTTTTCATATCGAAAGTAAGAGTAATGGAAGAAGACCCTTCGCCGCTCCGTGAGGAGACTTCTTGCACTCCCTTCACTGACAAGAGCTCTTTTTCAAGTGGAATCGTAATTTCATGGAGTACTACTTCAGGACTTGCCCCAGGATAGTCTGTAGATACATAAATGCGCGGAGTTTCGATAGATGGCACATCTGTCACTGGAAGATGAAAGTAGGCAAGAGCTCCTGCGACCAGGAGCGCAAAAATGAGAAAGGTTGTCATCACAGGGCGGCGAATAAAAGGAGCGGATAGGTTCATGAAACATTCTCCTCAACTGCCACAGAGCATCCAGGAAACAGTCGTGCTACCCCTTCTACAATAACTTGTGACTCAGAAGTTAATCCTTCAAGCACCATTCTTTCGTCCCCAAACTCTTCTCCGAGCGTCAACTGCGCGATCTCAGCAGTTCCTCCCTCCTTTACTGTGTACACATATGGGCCTTCCTGGTTATAGGAGATCCCTTTCTGGGGGATGAGGAGAGCTTTCTTTTCAACTCTGTATGGAATATGTGCCACAACTACCTGTCCAGGCATTAAAGATGCGGCATCTTTGTTAGGAATATGCCCTCGAACCATGAGAACGCCCCGTTTCTCATCAAAAGTGCTATCAAAAAAGGAAATTGTTCCTCTCCTTTCTATCTCAGGGGAAATGAGCGGAGAGACAATAATGGTAGAACTTGATTTCGCTAGAGAAAATTCACGTTCTGTCAAGGAGCATTCAACAATGAGCGGATCAACTTGCGTAAGGCTTGTTAAAGACGTTTCCTTGTTCACATATATGCCAGGGGCAATATCAATCTTGCCAACTCTTCCGCTGATAGGGGCTAAGACGGTGCACCAGGAAAGATACGTTTCAGCCTCTTGCACTTTCAACTGAGCAAGTAAAGAGCTTTGTTTTGCTTTTTCAACTGCTGCCTCAAGCTCTTCAATTTCAGTTTTTGATATAAGATCTTTCTTTGAGAGGCTTAAATACCGCTCCAATTTTTTTTGGAGTGCGTTAAGCTCAGCTTGACATGTCCCTACTTGTGCATGGCTTTTTTGTACTTCAATTTTTGAGAGAGTTGCATCAATCAAGAAAAGAGGAGCTCCTTGTTCCACAAACTGTCCTTCCTGAACGCAAACACGCTCAATATTCCCCTCAATCTTTGGAAAAACTTTTGTCTGAACATTCGGTAGAAGCACCCCAATTGTGGTTACAGCAAAGGATGCTTCTTTAACAACTGGATGAGTTGTAGTCACAGGAATTGGAGGCGGAGGCGGAGTTTCCTTTTTTGAGGAACACCCTCCCAGAAGAAGGGCAAAAAGAAATAGGTATTTCATGATCGAGTCCCTGTAGCATACGCTAACTTTGCTATGGCAGACAGCCATTCTTGTTTCACATCACTATACTGAATTCGGGCAGCGGAGACGTCCTCTTGCGCATCATGCAGCTCTGCCATGGTTGCCTCCCCAATTTTGTATCGCTCAAACGCGCTCTCATAGGCTTTCACCCTATTATCCAAAGCTTCTTTTGCTAGGGGGAGCATCTCTTGAGCAGCTTCTAAGGAGTAGCATGCTGCAGCAACTTCTTGAGAAATTTCATTTTGCAGCTCAAGCAGTTCTGCTTGCGTCATGTTGGCTGAGGAAAGTGCTTGCCGTGTCTTATAAATCGAATCAAATCCTACAAAAAGAGGTATTGTTACTTTCACCCCAAAAGATGAGGCGCCGCTTCTTGACGTATTCTTGGATGGAGGAGTGCCTTGTTTTTTCCGCCTCAAAGCTTCTTCTTTCTCTCCGAAAAGCGAAACTTCTGGCATATAGGCTCGGTCTTCTTTGGCTGCTTGAAATAATGTTGCCTGGTATTCAGCTCTTTTTGCCTGAAGATCTGCCCTCTCTGCATACGCTTGGGCTAAGAGTTCATCGAGCACAGTAGTCCTGGTGAAGATCGCTTTTGTGTCGATAGGTTGTAAGGAAATGGGAGTATTTGCCTCTACACCAATATTCACAGCAAGTTGTGAAAGACTTGTCAGGAGGGAGGCTTTACGTTCCGATTCCTCCATTCTGGCGCGGGCTAAACTTGCCTTGCTTGTGAACACGTCAGTAATTGGCTTTAGGCCTGCTCGGTTTAACTCTTCAGCTGCTTCACACATCTTTTGCGCTTCTTCTAAAGAAAGGTGTGTAGCTTCGCATACTTCCTGGGCATGCAGTACACCATATGACGCCTCACACACATCTAGGAGCACCTTTTGCACATTCCAATCTGTTTGCCAAGCTGCCTGATGCAACAATTCTTTTGCAGCAGCCACAGCGGCATCACGCCTTCCAAAGTCAAACAGGAGCAGATCCAATGAAAGGCGGGCAGTATAGGTCCTTTCTGCATCAGGATCCCTATAACGCGCTTCTCCAATCGCATCGATTTTAGGGTAATACGTACTTTCCTCTGAGCCCACAGCTGCGGCAGCACGCTGCGCATTCCACCAGGTCCTCTGTGTTGAGGGATGGCGGGCGAGAGCGATTTGCACAAGTTCAGCTATTGTCAGCGGGCGTTGGGGGACCTCAGGCAAACAAGAGGGATCAGCACAAAATCCGTAGGATAAAAGAAAACTAAGAGCGAGGGAAACTATACTTTTCAATCAAAAACCTGTCTATTTCAGAACTGAAATTTTTGAAAAGGAAGTATATATTGAACCTGGCTTTATCCACCAGCACTCGGAAGAGTGGCTATTTTGGGACTGGGTCGAATTTGGTGATATGACCGCTTTTGAGGCAAGTGCGCCTGTAGAGCCATGCTTCGCTATTTTCTCGAAGCAGGCGGTCGCAGCTTAAGAAAAATCCAACGCCTGTACCGAATTTGCAGACTGCTTGGCGGGCATATTCAGAACTGGTAGGGTAAAAGTGGCTTCGGGGGCCGTCGGCTTCAGAAAGGGCTTGTTGGTGAAATAGGATGATGTAGTGAAGGGGGGAGGTGGAAACGAGGGTAGGAGGCTTTTTGGAGAATGCTGAAGCTGTTCCCCACGGGGCTTCAGCAAAAAGAATACACGGAAAAAGGAGGAATAAAAAAAACTTTACCATGTGTAATGCATCGTTTGAAGGGGAAAGAGGGAATGTTTTTCCAAAAGGGGTTTAAGGATGATCTCTCGCAGGTGTTGATTATATATTTCCGCAGCAAGCTTTGCTCCCATGATCCCGCCGCCATACCAGCCCAATTCAAATCCACCAGAAAGGATAGCTGCAGCAGGAAGATGAACTGCGAAAAACTGCACTGTGGCAGTCGTGAAAAGGGCATTCATAAGAAGAGCCGTGGCAGCTGCCTTATATTGTCCCACATAAAAATATCCAGCCCCTGGAAGAAGAGCGTTATAAAGAGCTGCATTGAAAGGGCTTTTCATAGCATTGTTGAACTGAAAAGTAGCTTCTTCAACCTCTTTTTGAAGACCAAGCTTCGTGGCAGGCTGTTCAGAAAAGGGGAGGCGTGCGCTTTCAGAAGCAATCTCTCTGAAGAGTGAAAGCTTGTCTCGCAGTACGTTTTGAGGGGGGAGTGAGGAGAAAATTTTCTCTGCGTCTACCTCCCGCTTCAGCAAATGATAGTCCTCAAAAAGAAGACTGATCGTGTCCTCAGCAAGCTCCTTATTAGAAAAAAGTACCTTATCCAGCTCCTTTTCCCAGACGTCCACTGCCTCTTGAGGTTTGCCAGCAAGGCTGTAGGTTAAGATAAGTGCTCGCACGATTTGTGCTCTTCGTTCGGGAGAAGATGAGGCATCGGTGGAGAGAAGATGCCTTGCACGATGAAAACAGGTTGTTGCCCTGTAATAATCCCCCTCTGCGGCAAACGCTCTGCCAACAGTATATTCTTGGCACCACGCAGTTGAGTTTTCCTCTGGAGACATTGCTGGAGGAGGGGTAGGAAGACGAGCTATTGCTGCCGGAAAAACAGTATGGGTAAGAAACGTCTCCTCCTGCTTTGGCATTTTCATGCAGGAAGTGAACATCAGGCAAATAAGCACTAAGGCCGTTCTAAAACTCATCTTTATTCAAACAACATGTTATTTATAAAAATCGCCGCATCCTCCGTTGAGATTAAGGATTGATTCCAACTGATCCATACATTTGTTCTGCCCTTCTCCAACTTCGCACTTTTGTTTGGTAAGCTGGTCTTGATTCTTGGTGATCTCATCAATATCTATCTCATTGTCAATGATGATAGGCCGAATAAAAATCATGAGATTCCGTTTACTACAGTTATCAATGTTGGTGCCAAAAAGGGCGCCTATCAAGGGGACGCATCCAAGACAGGGAATCCTGTCATTTATCAAATCATGCTCTTCACTGATCAGCCCGGACAATACAAGAAAGTGATCTGATGGAAGATGAACTCGAGTGATAGTTCGTGCTTCACTAACGGTGGCTGGAACTCCAGTGTCCTGGCCTTGTAGGGCAATCGCAGCAGCACTCGCGTTACTGACTTTCTGCTCCAGGATCAATGTGACAGTTTCATGCGAACTGATCAGAGGGGTGACTTTAAGAGAAACACCAATCTCTTGAGTTGTATAGTTAGTAGCAACGACAGAAGAAGTAGACCCAACCGAGGCGTTAGCTATACTTTGCCCTTTGATTGGAATCTGCTGCCCTACAAAGACTTCAGCAGGAACATTATGTTCTGTGACAATCTTTGGGTTCATGATGATATGGGTTTCAGAAGTATACTGGATGGCTTTGATAAGAGCGCCAGTCGAACGAAACCCTTTGCCCAAGAACTTAATTTTTCTTCCAATAAATCCAGTAGAGAACCCGATAGGTTCAGGTGGAGGGGAAACTTGAACAGGATTGTATTGCTGTACATTACTAAAGGCAGTTGCAAAGGAACCTGTTGAGTTAGCTTCTGAAGGATCTCTATATCCTATCTCTGCACCAAGGTTTGTCCGCTGAATCTTCCCTTTCCATTGCACACCGAACTGCAGGGAGTTAGTAAGCGAGGTGTCGAGAACAAGCGCTTCAATAAAAACCTGACGTACAGGAATGTCAATCTGCGATATCAGATTTTTCACCTTTTCGAGGGAAGCTTTGGTTCCTGTGAACACAATGGTGTTGTTGTCGTCAAGGTCTTGAAGGGAGTTCAGGGTAATTATAAGATCAGATTGAGCCAGCTCTGGTCTTGCTGCTGGGGCACCTGGCGCACCTGGCTGACTACCGCCTGCAAGACTATCTGCAATAGCTCTTAGTGCATGAGATACGTCTGAATTTTTGCGATATTGAAGTTTATAGATTAAAAATTGTGTTGCTTCAACAGTGCCGAGTGGAAGGTTGCTTTCTCCTGTCTCGAATGTGCGGTGTGTTTGTTTATAAGCTTCTCGAGCAGCATCAAGATTTAAACTATTTACCTGGTCTTCGGTTAAACCCTGCTCAAGCAACCGCTTGCGTAATTCTTCTAAAGTCAGAGCCTCTATTCTTCTTTCTGCTTCGTTAGTTTCTCCAGGAGCCGTTTTTGCTTCCTCTGCCAGAGCTTTTTTCCTCTCTTCTGAGAGGAGGCCTGTTTTTTGTTCATTAAGATCTATAGTCCGCATCACGCTGATTGCTTTGTCAATCAAATAGTGTGTGGAGACAATGAAAATGCTGTTAGATGGCCGGTGAGGAACTAAAACAAGAGGTTTGTCCCCTGCCATGGGAGTGATAAGCCGCTCGGCCATAGTTGCAAGTGAGTGAGGGGAAGCTGCTATAGCAACATATTGACCAATTTCAAGCCCTTCGCTCTCTGAATCAAGTTTTTTTATCACTTCGCTAATACGTTTCAAGTTCTCTGTGACATCACTTATGATGAGTTTTGTGTTGCTAATAGTTTCTACAAGACCAGTATCTGAAACCATTGTTTTGACAAGAGCAGCGCACTTTCCGGCATCGATATTTTGTAATAAGAAAACCTCTGTAGCAATTTGCGGACCCTGTATGCCTTGATTTTTTTGATAAAGACCGCCGGCGCCGCGCACTCCAGGATTTGTGTGAATAACATAGGTGTCGCCCTCTTCAAGTATAGAAAACCCATGCACACGAAGGCTCTGTATTACCATTGCAATAATTTCTTCAAGGGAAGTTGGCGAGTCAGAAATCATGGTTATGGAATACTGAAGTTCTTGAGGGTCATAAGCAAAGTTTTTTCCAGTAAGCCGGCTTACATACTTTAAAACTTCCGTGATGCTGACATTATTAAAGTTGATTGTAGGGGTTTCCTGGGCAAGTTTCTTTTCCTCTTCAGCAGATTCTTTTTTCTTCTGAGCTTGTTCTTTTCTTTCTTTATTCTGTTTGAGGGTTCCTCGTTCTTCGGTAAGAGATTCATATGTTGGTTTTCCCTGAGGTTTCTTGGGAATCAAATACCTAGGATTATTCTCCTCTTCTTCTTGTGAGACAAGATATTGAGAGGCGCCCACAAGGACGAAATACAGAAAGAAACTTAACTGAATGAAACGACGCATGGATGTACCAATCGTTGAATCGTGTAGAAATAAGACAACCGTTATCCCAGACAGAGGGTTTTTTTTCCAATGTTTTCAGAACTATTCAGGTATAAAAGAGATAATACAGACTGGATGATCATCGACGATGCATCCGCCCCGGAGGCGAAGTTTTTGCAGAATGCTCCCGGTTTGTTTGACTGGGGCAAGGGTGTTTGTAGCTTGGATTGCCTCTGTAAGAACAATGTCAAGCGGAGGAAGAGGGCTCGAGGAAAATTCAAGAAGAGAGGGGGCTGTGCACCCCACCAAGACGAATCGATCGCCCTGGGAGTAGGATTTTTCAAGTACTTCCTTTTCATGAGCAAAGAGGTGGGATGTCTTACCCTCTTGGGTATGAAAAAGCAGGCCAAAGCCTTGGTAGATCCATTGAAATGACTTTTTTGGGATGTTTACAATGAGTGCACTATATCGAAACGATATATTTTGCTTGTTTGCTTCTTCGAATAATGAATCCACAAGCTCTTTTGCAGAGGCGGCTGTTGTTTTCATGGCCTCGAGAAGCGAGTGGAGCCGGTATGTTGAGATAATCCCCTTTACACCCCGCTCATGGCCTTCGGCCATCAGAAGAAGATTTTGCTTTCCGAGAGGAATATCTCGGAAATAGAGGCTCGTAAGTTCAACGCCATAAGACGTTGTTATTCCTAGTTGGGGAAGACCTTTAGGAGCACATTGCGTCAGAAGATTTTTTTGTGTTGATTCAAGCTCCTCAAAAAGTTCAAAAAAGTAGTCCACTCCCTGCCGATCTTTTTGGTAGGATCCTGAGTGAATGTACTCGGAAAAGTCATGGATAAGGTCATTGATGTCTTGATATCGGTCTTCAGGCTTTGGCTGGAGTGCTTTGGCAAGTATGGGCTGTAATCCTCTCGGGGCGAGAGTAAGGATAATGCGCCCATGTGTAATTTTGCCCATCACGAGCTCATAAGCAATGATTCCGATAGAGTAAATATCCGACTGAGCAGAGCAGTTTCTCGGGCCTTTTTGCACTTCTGGGCTCATATAAATGGGTGTTCCGGCAAACCGCTGAATACCAGAGGAAGAGTCAGAAAGGACCTTGGCAATTCCAAAATCGATGATCTTTACCTGCCCTTGGTCTGTAATCAGTATATTTTCAGGCTTTAAGTCCCCGTGAACGATGCCGAGATGGTGCAGGTGGCTGGTTGCATAGCAAACTTGAATCAGCACCTCTAGCGCCTTTTTAAGGGGTAAGGGATTGTGCCGCAGTATCTTTCTCAGAGAAGTGCCCTTGATAAGCTCCATTGCGATAAATATGCCATTTTCCCACTCGCCATATTCGTAGAGCTTAACGATGTTAGGATGGTCGCTGGAAGCGATGATGCGGGCTTCATTGACAAACTGCTCGACAATAGCAGGATCAGAAAGAAACCGGGGTAAAAGGACCTTGACGAGAAGGTGTTCCCCTGTCTCCGGGTCTGTGGCTAAGTAAAGAACACTCATGCCCCCTTGTGCATAGAGCCCATCAATCTGGTATTTTCCTATCTTTTTTGGATATGGGGGCATGGGTTCGCTCATTCACGACCTATTGCTCTAACGCTATTTCTTGGAGGCGCACCCCAACATTTTCCCCTATGAGGATAAGCTCCCCTTGGGCAATAACTCGCCCATTGACGACGAGAGAAACGCCATTTTCTGGGCGAATATCAAGGTCTAACATGTTGCCTGGCTGAAGGGCTGCTAGCTCTCCCATTGTCATATTGAGCTCAGCTAACTGAACTACTACAGGAAGGGGAATGTCTTGAAGTTTGAGCGGCTTTTTTGTCACCACTGTGGCTTTTTTGCTCACTTCACTGACTTCTTTTTCGGTCATGGGAGGAAGTCCTTCCTCTTTTTCTTCCTCTTCCTCTTCCTTAAAAGGGTCCTCTTCCTGCGGATTTTCACCTGGAGCAGCTTCTTCAACAGGTGGATCCTCGCTGATATCTGGTAAAGGTTCTTGGCTTGCCATAGACATTTCTCCGAGTGGTATAAACGCTTCATGCTGGAGGGGCATCTCAAGGATTTTTATCCCGCCATCTTTAAGTTTTGCACGAAAAAGGGGTTTTCCCCCATGTGTCAAGAAGACTCGTGATTTGTCGGATCCAGGAATCACGAAAGGATGATCGATAAGAAGAACGTCTCCTACCCCAAAGTCAAGAAGCTCTTTTGGTAAAAGGAATGTCCTTCCTGCCTCCACAGCTATGGGAAAGGTAACGTTTTGTATAACAGGTTCTTTTGATTCAGGAGCTTTAAATGCTCTCCAGCTTTCGAGAAATTCACCTGACAGAAAAAGCCGCACCAGACCCTTCTGCCCGGCAATTGTGATGTCAATGTCGAGTGCAAAATATCCTTCCTCAGTTAGCTCAAGATGGGGTGTCAGGTGGGGGGAGAGGGTTTTAAGCGGTTCAACTGATTGCGCAGCAGCGCACACTTCCAGCTGAAAGAACAGCCAAAACTGGTCAAGGAAAGTCTCACTTTCTTTTAAAAGCTGCTCAGTAGATACGTGAAGAGACTGTTTCATCAACAGCTCTATATCTGATCTGCTGATTGCGATTGTACACATTCCGCTGACATTAGGCAGAGAAAAGGCAACTGGTAAAATTGGCTCAACAAGCCCATCATACAAGTCTTTTTTGTCGCGCCACTTCCTTTCTCTTGGAGACAAAGTAATCTCTACCCCAAAGAGCTTTGATACTGCTTCTCCAAACGGTTCCCATGGAAATGAAAAAGTTGGATCTAACAAGGGCCTGTTGTCGAGTGCAAAAAGCTTTGGAGAATAACTTCTCAGTACTGACATGAGGCTAAGGGGCTTGGCCTTTATCGGCACAATTTCTTCTTTGTCCATGAACTGCCTGACGCTTCACAAAATGTGGTTCTTTTTTCCTAGTGATAGCACATCAAAAGAGATATATGCCAGAAAGTTCAGATGTTACCGACATAGGGGTTCTGAAAAACCACCACAAAAGCAACATGGCTTTTGAGGTGATTTGAGTATAAATGAGGGTCGCGTTACACAGAAGAATTGACATTATGTTCACTATAATGTACACTAAAAGTATATGAGATAGAGAGCATATCCCATGAACCAAAGTTAATCATATAGTTAGGAGGAGGCGACAAAGCCTCTCAGGAGAGAGATATCAAGCGTTGTACTATGTATTGGCGCTTATATAAGGAGGAAATAGCTAATGAAAAAAAAACGTAAATTCACTGATGTACTTGATGCAATGCTTCGTGATGAGCAGTTTGCCGCTGATTTTCTTTCTCAAGCTTTAGAGGAAGAAGATTTTGCCACTTTTTTGCTGTCCATGAAAGATGTCATCCGAGTGCACGGGACTGCAAAATCGATAGCAGAAAAAGCACATATAAGTAGAACGACTTTATACAAAATGTGTACAGCAAATGCTAATCCAGAACTCAAAACTATACTTTCCTTACTTCACACACTCGGTTATGAACTTCGCGTAACCAGGCGAGATCCTCCCTCCGGGTCAAATGTATGTGCATTCGCATAATCAAGGTTTACAGGCAGTATGATCAGTGTTGTAGATATCAGAGAAGAAGGTTTGATAGGCAAGATGTTTCTCCCTGATGTTGCAGGGCCTCGTCGTGAAATTGCTTCCGTTGTAGCTGTGGTACCCAGTTGTGTAACGTATGGAGGGGTGCCCAACGAAAAAGAGGCTTCCTGGACTTTGGGTGGAAAGCCTTTTCCAATTGCTCCAAGCCCAACCAAACAGGAAGTTCTTAAGCAGTTGGAAACAAAAGAAAGTGTGAATCTAGCGGAGATATTTTTAGAAAAAACGAAAGATCGATCAGCCTTTGAGAAAGCCTTCATCAAAGTGGAAAATATTCGGTGCCCTGTTCTTCTCATCTCAGGAAAAGATGACAAAATGTGGCCTTCAGCTCTTTATTTGGTGAATCATTTCGTTCAAGGGCTCTTTTGTGTTCTTCATTCGTTTGAAGTAAGTAAAGTCCATGTCTTTTGTAGCACGGGCATTGGCAATACGCAATTCCATAGCATAGCCTCCTTTTAAGAAAAAGGAAGAAGGCTCTTGGGTTATAATCCTTGCCAACAATCGGTCGAAGGCAACCTTACGTCGAAGGCGCTGTATGCTTTCTCCAGTTTTGCCAGAATGTGTTTGAAGATTTGTTTCTAGACATTTAAGAAACTCAGCAGGCTTAAGAATTGTGCTCATAAGTGCGCTCTAAAGTTGAGAGTACTGAAAGAATAGACTGGGGCCCGTGAAAGTAAACGTCTCCTGATCCAGGCGAGGAGTCATAGCCCATCATATCTTGTGCAATTGCAATGCCTACGAGGATAGGGGTATTGTTTGTGAACTTCCAAAGTCCTGCACCACTAAGGCCTTGAAAGGAAGAAATGCTCTTTCTTCGTAAATTTCTTATTTCATATGTATGATTGCTCACTGGGCATATGATGTAATCAACATCAGGCATTTGGCGATAATTTGATGCAACAAATCCATATGGCCCTATCTGCAATTGGCATGTCTTAGGATCTTCCGAATAAATTGGTTCAATGCCTCCCATCGAAATGAAAGCATCTTTCAGTGAAAAACCTTGTGACTCTTCTGGTATTTTATAAAAATCTTTGTAAAGTCTCAGCATGTCAATGATTGTTTGCGTTGGAATGATGATAGCCAAATCCTTTGGCTGCTGGGTAAGAATATTATCCAGCATTCCCTCATCAAAACCCGGATCCCACTCAATCACAGAGAAATTTTTGACTGAATGAGGGGGATACTCTCTTCGGATGTTGTCGAACCGGAGAAGCATGGCCATAGACTTTGCTTTTTTAAGTGCACGTCCTACATGTGCTGCGGTCAGTAGGAAGCATTGTGATTTATGCTGACACAAAACCGCTGTGCCCAATCCCTTCCCATCTATAGAGAGACCAATCGTATATGGTTCGATCATTCGCCCATACTCTGTCAATTGTTCATTCGCTCGGGTCCACACATCATCTATTGCCTTAGCCACAATTTCACGTATTTCCTTACTGTCAGTGTATTTCTGAAGTTTTTCCATCTCCTGAAAAGTTGCGAGGCCTTTAATCAAAGATTTCTTGATTGCAAGATCAAGAATGGCGGATTCAATGTGTTCAATTTGAGTCGTTCCTTCTCGAATTACATCGGCTAGTGTTCGAAGGGGTGTAGTAACAGAGTATCCTTGCCGCCTCTCTATGTCAGGTTGAACAATTGGGTCAACAAAGTGTAAACAGAGGACGTTAGGGATTTTCGTTCCTTTCCTGAAGTTTTTAGGCACAGACATATGTAGTTTGACAGGAGCCACATCACTCAATTCATGTATATCAAGAGCAGTCTTGTGCGAAAAAATTCCTTGCGGGTTGCCTCGCTTGTCAGCACTCCAGAGTGACCAAAGAGCAAGTTCAGAGCGTGGGTTGAATGGATAATTTGAAAGCCGATAAATACCTCTAATTGGCTCTCTAGTCCATTTCCTCGACTCTATTTTACGGTGAAAATTAGAGCGGGAAAAGCCACATGCTTCTGCTTGTCGGCTTGTAAAATATCCCTGTTGGGCCTCGGCGATTTGAAGCAGCCTGCTTTCTTTGTCCATACATGAATGTTATCAAAATGATAACATATATGCAAGAAAATCAATTTTTTGCACAAAAGTTAT
>PMZB01000178.1 GCA_003170575.1 Chlamydiia bacterium
AATAAATACCGACGGCTCCATGAATCTAAACGCACTTTTCGATACAACACTCTTTGCAAAAGGATGTGCGGATCCAGAGTCGTTTACAACTCCATTAACGAAAGAGGTTGTGCAGCAAAAGATTAAAGACCTTGGCACCGAACTCATTCGCAGAAATTTCCCTATTCAGCCCTGTTTTATTTTTCCTTTATTAAGAGTGAAAAAGAACGATCCAAAGCCCATCCAACATGAGGAGCACGCATACACTCTCTTTTTCAAAGAAGAAAATAGTGATCTCTACCTCCAAACATTTGTCTTCACAAAAAAAACAACTTCAAAAAATGTATCCTTTGAATTTTACTACCGAATCGACTGGACCAATCACCCAGACCTGACACAACGAGGGAAGGAAAATCCTCATCAGTTCCCACACGTCCACTTTATGCAGGAAAAAAAAGGGAAGGGAAAATCCCCTTCAACTTCTCCATCAGAACAGATGAGAATAGAGCTCGTATTTAATCAAACCATGCAATTGAGCATCCAAGGCCAACTAAAATATCAGCAGGAAATAACTGAGAAGATGAGCCTTCTTGCCAACGACAGCAAAAAGATTAAATCTTTAATGATGACCGGGACTCTTCCCGATATCCCTGAGGAATTGTATACCCCACAATTACGCCAAGCAGGCCCTGTCCACAAAAACTACATTCCTGAGACAACTTCTCAGGCCGCACACGCGATTACCCTTCTTGTTCAAGGCAGAAAAGAAAATGGGTTTGACCCATATAGACGCACATATTTCTTTAGAAGAGTGCTGGCAGATCAAGATTCAAAAGAAACTCGACTCACGCATACAATAGAATGGACAAACCACAGAAGAGGCGATACGCGCTTTCCTCATGTGGTTGAGTGGAAGGATGGAGTTGCCATGAGAGCAGGCGATGGTAAAAGTTGTGGAAGACCTCATACGCCTAAAGACTTTGTTCTAGAATCCGTCCCTGATGTGCCTCAAGGATCAAGCACAGCAGATGAAGCCACGAGTACCCAAAGCTGTGACAGGCCCCCAACAGTTCTAGAATCCACTCCTGATGTACCCCAAAGACCAAGCACACCCTTTGAGGAGATAACTGATGATACAAGCGCTCAAGGTGAGTGCTGATATTTATAACAAGTTATACAAATAGGAAAAAAAATGGGAATAGAAAGTTTATACGGAACTCCACCCAGGGGATTTGACCCAGACGATCTCTCTGAGGATATGAGGACATGCGCGTATGCAGACAGATTCGCACCAAACGCGCTGCTCATTCCAAACCTTTCTTTAGCCAATGCTCCAAAAGAGTGGCTTGAGAGCAAACGCTTCATTTTATATATGCTACGCAAAAATGGAGAAGAATACTCTCTTCTACCCTCTGAATCTCGATCCGACCTCACTATCCTAAAAACTGCACTTACATATCTCCTTCTTTTTGCCCCCGCAAAAATATCTTCTCTTTGGCCCTCTTTTCCGCAAGAGCGCAGAGATGAAGCCGTAAATTTTCTTCAGGCATTACAAAGCCACAGGATCACACAGGCGGCACGTGAAGCCTGGGTCCAATTCGGGTTGGGAGTTTTAGGGACAGACTTTTGGTCTGACCCTACCATTCGCCCAATCATATTGGAACAAAGGCAATGGGTAATAGAAGGACCGGATCAAGCGAGTCTTGTCAATATACGAACCATCATGGAGGTAGAGGTTCAAAAAAATGGGCTTTTACTCCAGATTTGTCCAGATGAATTAAGAGCTGACCCATCCTTTGTCAAACTTGCAGTCAGCCAAAATGGAGAGGCTCTTCAATATGCCCTGGAACCTGCTCGATCAAACATGGATGTGAATCTGACAGCTATAGGCCAAACCTTTAAGGCCTTGCAATATGTTCCAACAGCCTTGCGCATGAACAATCAATTTTTATCAGAAGCTATAAAAAGAGCTCTTCTCAATGATCCTACAGCTGAGGCGTTCATTATGGATTGTATCCCCCCGGAAAAATTCCTTGACGATGCCTTTGCCCCTTTAGTTTTGCCCCTGCTGCCTAAATTACTTCCACGATTTTCAGAAAACGTTCGGGCTAATAAAGCATTGGTTCTCCCAGTTCTCGCGAAAATAGGAGGGTATTTATCCTGGGTTTCAGAGCAACTCAAATTGGATACTGAGGTTTATTTAACAGCTATTCAAAACGATACAAGTGCATATTACTCTATTCCCAAATCTGTGCTCGAAGATCCTGCAGCAGTTTGCACAATCGTTGCTGCAAATAAAAATGTCTATGATCTCCTACCCCCAAAGTGGCAGAAAGACCTTAGAGTGATGATCGCAGCAGGGAGAATCTTAGACTGAACCGTTACTTTCCGCATCCTTCAGCTTGCCTTCGAATTCCCATATAAAAGAGTGAATGTTCCGAGGCAATAAGTGCTGGTATTTTGGGTGCGAAAATATTTCTGTTCGAACGCGCTCTCCAGCTTTATCACAAAAAATAACCACATTGAAGATTGCCCGTGTTGTATGGTTCACAGTTGTAGTAGCCTCGAACCTTTCCTCAACCTGTTCAACCACAACTGCATGCTGAATAGCAAAACCATCGGCTTCCTGAACTATCGAAGAATAAATATATGGTCTATAAACTGAGCCATCATCCTTTTTAATACGTTCAATCACATCGTCGATAAGGTTTTTGAGATAGGATCGATCCACTACAAGATGCATTATTTTTTGTATGATAGGCGAGATATCTCCTGGTTGTTCCAACTGTTCATTGAGAAGATCTACATACATTCCCGTGAAACCAAGCGCATGACTGAGAACAGGCATAACTGTTCTCTGAGGCTCTTCCCCGTCAGCACTTTTTAACCAAAAACCGCTGAGAGATTGTTTGATATGATCAACTGCCTCTTTCTTTACCCCTTGACATTGCAAGGCCGTAAGGTTCGTACCAATATGACAAAGTCTATCCCTCTTAAACGTGAACTCTGTTTCCAAATCAATATAATCAGGGCCTACTTTCGGATCATCTGGGGGAAGTTCTATCACTTTCAAGACTTTTACTTTTCGGGTCATGAGGTAAAAATCATCCCCTAGTTCGATACTTAGTGGGCCCTCTAAAAACCTCCACTTCATTCCTTTTTCGGCCGGTAAAAAAGATTCACATGCATTAATAGCTATTGAGGAAACACCCAGCACCACTTGGGCTGCAGCTAGCCCAAGATTAGAAAAAAATTGCATTTTGGGATGGTGGGTTGAAGTTATCCACGCAAGTGGATCTTCTTTGAGTTTTGTTCGAGTTTCCTCATCAACTCCACCAATTTTCTCACAAAGAATATCAAACACCCTGTAAAAATCTTCCTCTGAAGGAGCGGTACTTGAACCTTCGGCCAACTTTTGGGCTTCCTGCGCATCCTTCTCTGATCCTTGCGTGCCCTTAATTTCCAACTTCTTAATTATTCGGTTGAAATCCGCTTTAAAAACCTCATACATATTAGGCCGAGCAAATTCACTGGCGATAGAGCGAGCAGGAGAGAACATCCATTCTGCAGTAAAATCAGTTGGGCAAATAGGCAGATGCGGCAAACGATAGACCTCATTCACAAACGATGGAGAGCTCTTTGCTGACAAAAATGTACCATCATCTTGCAACTCCACAAGTAAGTTCCAACCTATTTGCGGCCTTTTCTGGGGATATGCGCGTTCATAATGGTCGAGGCACGTATCAAAAAGCGTTGAATTTATTCCACGAAAAATAGAGACCTGAGCTGGTTTCACAGTCACTTCTCCGCCCATTATGTGATGAATCCACTTTCCTCCATAGAAGGAAGCTAGATAACCACCCATAGGAGATATGATCTCTGGCCTTTGCAACACTGCAAGACTCCTATTTATAGATTCAGGTACTGTAGGCGAATGATTAAAGAATATTCGTTCCTCAGGCTTCAACTCCTTCCCAGGCAAAAGTTCCCTTCCTACAAGAGGCGTAAGGGGTATAAAAGACGCATCAATTTTGCATTCCTTCTCTTCTGCAGCTGTGCACTCATAGGCCCACGTATCTTCAATGGTTTGTACGGGGGTTGTTGTTTTGAACTTTTGTTTATGCGGACTAAGCGAGATCTTTATCGGTTTCCCCTCAGTATTGAGAGCGGTCTTTATAACCCATACCTTTCGTTTTGATCCTGCCTTGCCTTCCACAATACTGGTAACATTGTCTGCTCCTGGTCCTGGTGAAATAATTACTTCCGTCTTTTTCGGAGTTGTAAAAGAAGTGCATGTATGCAAAAAGGCAGGACTTGCAGCCACAAAAATCCCTTGTAGACGGCGCGCCAGTGGGTCTTCCCCCTTGATCCAAACCTTAAGTTGCTCTCTATCCTTTAAGTACTCAGGAGCATGAAAGGCGCGAAGAAGATCATCAATTTTTTGCCTCGGTCCTCCTCCTTCTGGATTGAGCAGCGTAAAGGTCTGCCCTTTTTTCCCTAAAAATGAATCAACAATCGTATCCATGTCAGGGCAACGAAAGGCAAAGGAAGCTATTTCTGCTCGAGAAAAGACTTTTCTTCCAGTCAAAAGCGCTCTCAAGTTTTCCCCGCTCACAGCACTACCTGGAGGCAGTTTGATGGGGTGTATTGGGGGCGCAAGTTCCATGCAGCAAAGCTCTCCCTCTTCATTAATACATGTGGTGAGATTCCAAGAGAAACCTCTTTCCTCACTCCAACTTGATCGCACCCTACATTGCACTGCAACAGGATCAATCGGATAAAAAAAGGTTTGCGTCTCGTGGCGCCACTGCATATTGGGCAAAGGGCCCACCCATGCTTCGATAGCATGTGCCACTTCTTGAACCAATGAGGGATGAAAACTCAAAATCACACTTCGAAGCCTTTTTACTTCTGGCAAACGACTCACAGAGGTTTGAAGGATGGAAAGAACGTCTTCCACATTTCCAAGCCAATCCAACACAAAACTATCTTTCATGCTGAACTCTTTAAAACAAGAGAAAATCTCACCCAATGGATTCGACTGCATATCGGAAAAAAATGGCCTCGCAGCTTCCTCAATGGAAAGAGAAAGAAGCCTGCTTCCGACTCGATAACAAGGAAGAATTTTCTCAATGGCACTGAGGATTCGTTTCTTTGCTTCAAAAGACTCATTTCCAAGTCGCTTGACAAGAAAACCACCTTCGTCAGTTTGAGGAGCTCTCCCTTCCCACAAATACTCATGCAACTCTTGAAGAGCTCCTGCACAAATCTCTAGTTTCTTTAAAGCAGAGCCTTCCTCATCTTCACCTGCAACGAAAGTGATTTTCTGATTACCGCCATCAGCTGATAGCGGAACACGAGAATACGTAGCACGTGCCGTTTGTTCCAGAAATGAAACAAACGTTGCCGCAAAGGATCTCACCTGACATTCCGCCATTGTTCCTCCTAAAAGAATAAAAAGTGACTATTTGCTTAAGATCAAACCAAAGAATGCTAACAAACTTTTGTCTCGAAGAGCAAGGGAATAAATATTGTTAATTAATTCCTACTATTTCATTATTGTAGGCTAATATAACAAAAACAAAGGTAAGATTTTATGGCAACCGTTTCTGCAGTAGAAAGTCAGACAGATAGATTTGATTGTGAAAAAACTTTTGAGAAAGCTTCAGAAGTATATAAGAGGGGTAATTATCCCCAAGCAATACCACTGCTGGAACAAGGTTGTGTCCACCATCATGCGCCTTCGATTGGCTTGCTTGGGAGGTGCTACCTCACCGGTTCCGGCATGCCGCAAGATTGCAAGAAGGGTTTTGAGCTGTCTCAGGAGGCTGCTCACCTTGGCAACGTTAGAGCAATTACCAATCTTGCCCATTGTTATCTTCAAGGCATGGGCGTTAAAGAAGACCCGAACAAAGCTACTGTATTGCTTCAGCAGGCAGCTGACCAAAATGACTCGGAAGCAACGTACGAACTTGCTTGTTGTTATGAGTGCGGGAGAGGGACAAAGAAAGATGTAGGTCGGGCAATTAGTTTGTTCCGAAAAGCTGCTGAACTACACGATTCCGACGCAATGATCCTGCTTGGCTACTATTATGAAACGGGAGAAGAAGGTCTTCCAAAGAATATGGAAAAAGCAGCTCAATGGTACCAAAAAGCAGCAGACTTAGACGATGCTAATGGATTAAATCTCCTTTCACGATGCTACAAACATGGGCTGGGCGTTCCTCAGAATGAAGCAGAAGCCAAAAGGCTCCGTGCAAAAGCAGCAGATCTAGGGAATGCACTTGCAATTGAGAATGAAGGACAGAGCTATCTCTCTACTGAGATATCGCTGCGTGCCGGAGAAAAGATAGAAGTGCCCACAGGTCCTGAAAAAATACGGGATCGAAGGGAAGCTAGTAGGCACTTCCTTCGAGCTGCATATCTAGAAAGCTCGTCTGCCAAAATAAAATTTGAAAATTTACAGAATCATGTGTTTTCTCCTATCAGCACGGATGATAGACTATATGGAATCCTGCTGCAGGCTGGCTTCATAGGAAATGCACAACCGCCTCGAGACCCATGGACAATAAAGCGAGTAGCACAAGTGAGAATGTAATCGGTTGAACCAGATTCTGGATTCTATTCACTTTACATTTCTGGTTGATCATGATGGCAAGCTTATTCGACACAGAGATGGCACGCCTATTCCCTGGGATTTATGGCGGTCTCTGTCCTCAGACAAGGACGTCTAACTCTTATAAGAATAACCGCCATTCCACACCACCACTCCATGCTCTCGAAGAGTACTAACGACCCCATCTTTACACTTTCGAGATAAATTATAGACAGTTACCTCTTTCAGACAAGGCATGTTCAAAAGATTCTTAGGAAAATAGTCAAATTTATGAGAAGTTCTCATTGACAAAGTTTGTAAATTCTCTCCCCGAATCATTTCAAGGGCTTGGCGCGTACATGGGCGAACGTCAAGTTCCTCGAGTGTAGACTTTTCAGCAAGACGCTGAGGTAGAACGAACTCGCTTTTTCTTAGCGGGCGGCCGGGAAAACAATCTGCATTCATCGCGAGGGATTTAATAGGTTGGTCTACAATTTCCTCGAGTATTTGTGCTTGTTCGGGCAATCCGTAGAATCTAAATGTCTGAATGCTGTGTTTACGCTTTAGGCCCTCAGGTATATGTTGAAGATGTGGTGAATTGTCGACTTGAAGACTCGCAAGAGGAAGCCTTTCTACACTAATGGGCAAGCTGGAACAAGAAGAATCATGAATGGCAAGATCAGATACATTCAAAGATCCAATTCCTGATGGAATAATTTCTGACGTAATATCTAACTTGTCATAAGCTTTAGGTAATGCACTTCTAATTTCTTTAATTACCTCATATGGTGGAAGTGCTAAGAAACGCACAGGTATCAAATGATTCTCACATTGATCTGAGTGGCAAACGAGACCTGGAGCCTCCGGTGAAACTTGGTATCCGTGAAAAAAATTGGCATCTTTAATAAATTTTACTGCTTTGTAAGTTGCTCGTGCACGGGGAGGAAGGTCTTTTTCTGCAAAATCAGTCCTGTATCCAACATCTCTCCTCCTCTGTCTCTCAATCAGCCCCAGATCCGGCTCCAGACCATCGAGACCTTTCGCACTCACATACTCGCGAACATGTGCTATAATCTCCCAGCTATCTTTTTTAAGACGCTTCGCAAGAAACAAATCGAGAGAAGAGGGGTCTTGAAGAAGAGTAAGGTCATTATCGAGAAGTAACTTAAGCTCTTGTTGTATCTCTTTATCTGTCCTTGCTGCTATTGATAGGAAAGGGACACCATAAGCAGACAATACTTGAATACTCTTTTGGTCGACTGGAACACCGCATGCCTTGGCCAACACTTGACCAACTGGTTTCTCCGGGGACAACGCCACTGCCTCAGCGTAGGAAGGTGGATCCTCGTATCCAATACCGAATGAAGCCGTAGAGAAGGGTGTTGTGGGGATGTTCATAAAAGCCATATAATTTCCTCAATCTTAAAATGTTTATTAATGCTACAACAAAATATATAAT
>PMZB01000063.1 GCA_003170575.1 Chlamydiia bacterium
AGGTTCGAATCCTTCCCCCGCTATTTTTCTATCTCTGTAAATCTATTCTGTCTCAGCGGTATAGCTCAGCTGGTAGAGCAACGGAATCATAATCCGTGTGTCGTTGGTTCGATCCCAACTGCCGCTACTCTCATTCTACACCACAGTTTGTGTTCTCAAGCCCTTCCGTTGTTGCCTTCTAGTGCGAAGAATGGCTTTTCTGACATAGTGAAAATTAGCATAAAGATACTCAGCCCCAGAATAGAGGGCGTACACAACTGCAAAAATAGCAAGCGTGGTGCTCACTGCGTGAAGAGTATCTATTGCCATGAGTCCTAAAGAGTGAGGGATAAGAAGGGAAGTGATGGCTATTGCCATAACAGCTTGGAGCACAGCTTTGATTTTCCCTGAGGGACGCGCAGCTAAAGCAACCCCTCGTAATGCACACACTGTGCGAAGCGTGCTCACAACAGAATCTCGATAAATAAACAGAAACACAATCCACAAAGGCAAAGAAACTGGCGGCTGGGTAAATGCCAGATATACAGAAATGCGATACACACTATCTGCCATGGGATCTAAAAGCTTGCCCAAATCTGTCACCTGATCAAACCTGCGTGCAAGGTATCCGTCAAGGGCATCTGAAGTCTCAAGCGCAAGCAAAAAAAAGAGCAGAAAGTAAGGAAGCACTTTGTCAGAGATGTCGAAAAAGTCATGCTCAATATAAAGGAAAAGAAAAATCGGGCTCACAAATATGCGTACAAGGGTTGTGAGATTGGCAAGCCCAAGGATGGTTGGGCCTCCTATTGGATGCTGGACTATTTTTTCAAGACGTCGATCTAGAGCCGCATTGGCAAGATTGCTTCCCTCAGCTGGGATACTCATAAATTCCTCTTCATTCACACAGAACAACTTACAAAAGTATCAACGATTCTCTCTTTCCGAAAAGTAAAATTCCATAAAAATAATGTTTTTGCTATACTTTATAGCCTAATTTTATTCCAGCAAACCGAGAGAACATGTCTTTCCAAAGAAAATATATAAGAAATATCGCCATTATCGCACACATTGATCATGGCAAAACTACCCTTCTAGATGCCCTGCTCAAACAATCGCACATTTTTCGCGACAATCAGCAGGTGAGCGAGCGGATGATGGATTCATTCGATCAAGAAAAAGAGCGAGGCATCACAATCTTTGCCAAGCAAACGTCCATCATGTATCACGATTACAAGATTAACATCGTAGATACACCTGGTCACACAGACTTTTCCGCAGAAGTTGAGCGCGTGCTTGGGATGGTTAACTCTGTTCTCCTTCTTGTAGACGCTCAAGAAGGGCCAATGCCCCAAACACGATTTGTCCTTTCGCGCGCATTGAGAGCCGGGCTTAAACCAATTGTGGTTATTAATAAAATAGATCGCCCCCACGCCGACCCTGATCGTGTGCTGGAAGAGACATTTGATCTTTTTATTGAGCTGGGAGCTACTGACGAACAGCTTGACTTCTCCCACTGTTACGCTTCAGGCCTGACAGGATTTGCGATAAAAAATCTCGAAGATCCACGTGTAGACATGGGGCCCCTTTTTGACATGATTGTGGAAAAAGTGCCTGCTCCTGAAGGGGACGAGAACGCTCCTTTTCTTTTTCAGCCAGCCATGATCTATTACGATGAATATCTGGGAAGACAGGCTTGTGGACGCATCTTAAATGGTTCTGTTAAAAAAGGAGATTCGCTTCTCCACATAGACCACGAAGGAAATACCAAAAAGGTCTCAATTTCTCGAGTAGAAGGCCACGTGGGGCTTAAACGTACGGAAATTCAACAAGCATCTGCAGGAGATATTGTTCTTCTCTCAGGAATTCAGGGAGTGACAATTGGTGATACACTCACAGATCCAAGTAACCCAGTACGGCTTCCTCCTATTCATGTAGGAGAGCCTGTTATGTCTATCGATATCAGGGTCAACTCAAGCCCCTTCGCAGGAAGATCTGGCAAATATGTGACCATGAATAAGCTCAAATACAGGTTAGAGCGGGAAAAGGAAACTAACATCTCTTTACGCATTGAGTTTTCCCAAGATGACCAGGATGTGATCACCGTGTCTGGACGGGGCGAGCTACACCTATCTGTCCTCATCGAGACCATGCGCAGAGAAGGGTTTGAGATGAGCATTGCAAAACCAAAAGTCATTTTCAAAAAAGAAAATGAGCAGATTCTTGAGCCGCTAGAGCGCACCCTCGTTGAAGTGCCAGAAGCTTTTTGCGGCAAAATTATTGAAGAGCTCTCCCGTAGAAAGGGTGAGCTGCAACACCTTGCCACTTCAGAAGCGGGCCTGAGCCAGCTTGAATTCTTGATTCCCACGCGCGGGCTCATGGGCTTTCGCAACTCTTTCCTCACCATGACCCGAGGCCTTGGCATCCTAACCTCAATTTTCGATCACTACATCCTGCATAAAGGAACTATCTCAGGCCGCCGTCAAGGAGTTATGGTAGCCACCTGCGCTGGCCGAACAACCGGCTATGCCTCATTCCAGCTGCAAGAGCGCGGCACCTTATTTGTTTCCCCAGGAGATGAAGTGTACGAAGGAATGGTTGTGGGCGAACATTCGCGTGATAATGATCTTACCGTCAACATAACGAAAGAAAAACACATGACCAATGTACGCGCTGCAGGAAGCGACGAAAATATTATCCTCACCCCCCCTCGCAAATTTACGCTCGAACAAGCTATCGACTACATCCAGGATGATGAGCTCGTGGAAGTTACCCCTGCCTGTATTCGCATGCGGAAAATGCCCGTGCAAAGAAAATAGGATTACTTTGATTCTTCTGCTTTTTCGCTTATGAATTCTGGATTCCGTAACCAGGCCCTGAACCACGACTGCGAACCTATATTAAAACCTATTCTAGTTGTGCTCTTCCATTGCTGGTATACTTCATTAAACCTATCCAAAACCAAAGCGGCTATCTCTGGAACTGGGTCTTTATTCACAAATAAAATACTCTTTTCGATTAGTTTAGAACCGGGTTTTAAAAGCTCGGATGTTTGGTGCAACAATTCCAAAAGCCTCCCAAGTTCTCCATAAAGATCCCCTGATAATGTGGATAAAGGTATCTTCTAGCCAGAGTTGCCCCACTGCCGACGAAAGCCCCCATATCCTCTATAAAAGACCGTGGGTTGGACTCGCAACACGGGCAATGGCAGTATATTGATCCATTGCTCGAGATAATTTCCCTAGTGAATCTTCAACTTCCCGGCGAATTCTTTCCTTATCTACATCAGTAGTGATACTTTTTATCTTTTGCTGGGTCGTTATTATGCTTGTATATATTTCCTCAACTTTTTTTCCGGTACCTTTTAAAGTAGAAATCAATTTCTCGTTTTTCGGGTTAACTGGATTTGCAGATTGCAGTATTTTGTTATGCCAGGCAAGAAATTTAGCTAAATCACACTGATAGATTGGTATATCC
>PMZB01000169.1 GCA_003170575.1 Chlamydiia bacterium
TGTCTCTACCATTCCGCGAATGACCCACAGAGAGGATTTTTTTAAGTTTTCAATCGATTCATAATATGAATCATCGTCTTTCAGAACAGCAAAGATAGGGAGGCATGTTACATTTATAGCTGACGCTATAATGCCAATAGCAGCTCGTGCTGGACCTGTCACATTAGATACACCAGGACAATATCCTGCTATCCGGAAAAAATCAGACCAACCGGTGCCATCGTCAAAGATGCTATTTGTTTGACCTCGTGCTGCAGCTGCCATACGTTTCCTCCTTTATTTCTAAATGCAAAAAAAGAGCATGGATCTCACCTATGAGCATTCGATTAACAGCATTTAAAGAACGGGTAAAAAAAGGGCGACCGACGGGGCTTGAACCCGCGACTTTTGGAACCACAATCCAACGCTCTAGCCAGCTGAGCTACGATCGCCACGAGGATGGCTGTTAATGCTACTTAAGCTTGTTCATTTTAGTCAATTATTCAAGTTGATGAAGATTCTCTCTTCTCCCACGTGGAATAATGTGTTAAACTTCTATCTCTTTTCTGGAAGGAGTTTTCTCTTATGCACCGATCCCAACTTCAGAGCATGCTCGCAAAGTATCAGATTTCGTGTAGCGAAGATGAGGATATTTTGCGTGAAATTCAAGACTTTATTTTAAAAAATACCACCTGTTTTGAAAGAAGCCTGAGTATTGGGCACGTAACTGGTTCTGCTTGGGTGGTAGATGCAGCAAAGGCGTATACCCTCCTCACACACCACAGAAAGCTCAATAAATGGTTACAGCTAGGCGGTCACGCAGATGGTGATTCAGATATCTATTCTGTTGCCTTGCGTGAGGCGCAAGAAGAAAGCGGCCTCAAGTCAATTATCCCCATATCCAAAGACATCTTTGATATTGATATTCACTTGATTCCTGGAAATCCTCATTACCACTATGATGTTCGATTCATATTTCAGGCAGATCGGGAAGAGGCGCTAAAAATCAGCCATGAATCCAAAGATCTTGCCTGGATCCCTCTCCACAAGCTGGAGGATTTCTCAAATGAGCCATCAGTGCTTCGGTTGAGAGAAAAAACGAAATTATTGTAAACATAGGAGATTGTATGACAAATTCACCAATCGGTGGAGTGCCTGCTGCTCTAGGTACGTGCACAGGCTGCACGCCCAGTGGAGAATCGCCAGGAAACGTTTTTACTACTAGTGGCGCCTGGTGCCAGAGACAGTGGAAGAACCTCACGGATCACCCTGTTGAAATAGCGAAAAACTTAGCCATTAATGTTCTCTGCGCCGCCCCTTTTTTCGTTGTAAACGTATTTTTCCCTAACATTGCTCCGGTTGTAGTCATTTCAATATTGGCTATCGCTCTCTTTGCACGAGAATCCTGCAGATGGGTCCTTCCACATGCATTTAATGGCTGGGCATCTACAGCGGCGTTTTTCTGTGTAAAAAATGTGTGTAGATTTGTCGCGAGCGGACATCCTGCATTCTTGAATGTAGCTCTCATCGACGCTGCTTTCTCATCTCTTGTATTTGTGGCGGCGTACCGTTACAGAGCGCTGGCATGCTTGTGAAATAAGTGATTTAGATGCGTTTCAGAAAACAAGAGCAGCTTTGATGAATGAGGTTGATAAAGCCCAATTTATACACATCTTAGTTCAAGAATCGTCTTTACCTTCGCCAACATCCTGACCTTTGCATGCTGCTGTATCGCCCATAGTGCAATATGGGCTGCTTCGCAGCTTTGCAAATCTCAGGCGTTGTCATCGGTAAAGCTCGATTCTTGAACTAAGATGTGCATACATCGACTGACGCGCTGACCTTGAGGCGTGTCTTCTACGAGGAAGCCTTTTTCCTTAAGAGAGTCGCGAAGAGTGTCGCTTTGTTTCCAGTTCTTTTGCTTGCGGGCAACCTCTCTTTGGTGGAGGAGAGTCTCGATCTCTTCTGGTATTCGCTCATCATCTGGCTGGAGTACTGCAAGCACAGAATCTACTTTTTCCATGCATCTTTTCATGAGAAAGATGTCATGAGGGGAAGCTTTGTTTTCATCAAGGAGCGCATTGCCATGTCTTATAAAGTCAAAAAGGGCTGCAAGGGCTTCGCTTATATTGAGATCCGAGGCAAGAGCAGTGCAAAACATATCTTCAGTAGTATCTACAAGGGTATTTACCTTTGAAGATGCAGGTCCCGCTGTTCCATCCTGTAGCCGTGCATAAAAGTCTCGGATGCGCTTCACGCTTGTCGTTGCCCCTTCTACCCCTTGAAACGTGAAATTAAGCTGGGTGCGGTAATGGGTAGAGATAAGAAAGTATCTGATGGAAGAGGGAATAAACCCTTTTGCAAGAAGGTCTCGCAAGGTGTAAAAGTTCCCTAAGCTTTTCGACATCTTTTTGTGATCCACAAGAAGATGCTTTGCGTGGGCCCAGTGAAGGGCAAATATTTTGCCTGTAGCAGCTTCTGATTGGGCAATCTCATTTTCATGATGAGGGAAAATAAGATCTACCCCGCCTGCATGCAGGTCGATTGTATCTCCCAACAGATGTTTTGCCATGACAGAGCACTCGAGGTGCCATCCAGGACGGCCTTTTCCCCAGGGACTTTCCCAAAACACATCACCATCCCGTTCCTTGGAATAGGCTTTCCAGAGTACAAAGTCAGCAACCCCTTCCTTCTCATATTCATCTTTTGCAACCCTTCCTGAAGCGCCTTCGCGCAGGGTTGAAAGGTCAAGATGTGAGAGTTTTCCATACTCTTTGAACTTGGAGATGGCAAAATAGACGCTCCCTTCAGCATCGGTATACGCAAAACCCTTCTTCAGCAACACCTCAACCATTTCTATCATCTGCTTAATATATTGAGTGGCCTCTGGATACTCCTCAGCACGTTCAATTCTTAAGGTAGCTAAATCCTGAAAAAAAGCTTCTTTAAATTGGTCTGTATAGCTTTTTAAGGGAATCTTTTTTGCTATCGCTCCGCGTATCGTTTTGTCGTCAATGTCAGTTAAGTTCATTACCTGAACCAGAGGGAAGCTAAACATCTCGAGCGTACGCCTGAGCACATCTTCGAACAGAAATGTCCGAAAGTTCCCAATATGCGAAAAGTCATAAATAGTAGGCCCGCACGTATACATGCGAATAGTTTTATTGTCAGAAGGGGTTATCTCTTTATCTTTGCGCGTTAGCGTGTTGTAAAGCCGAAGGGTGTATTTTTTCTGCATACCTACCTCATTTTGTCCCCAAGTATGCCTGATTCTTGAAAGAAAATCATTGGAAGTTTAGTGGATTGTATTTATAAATCGAATTTTACACCGAGGTTATTATGAGTGAGCCACTGAGCGGCTTGTCTAGTTCCACACAGCTTGTAGATCTTTATGACCAGGCGTCTAAAAAAGGGTTGTTAGACAAAAGGCCTGAGGCCCTCTTCCTGAAGATGGATAAAGAGAAATTGGCCCTGGAAGGAAGAGGCTTTCTCTCATGGTTGAAGCGAGTTGTGGTCGGAAGGCTTTTGTTCATAAGAGGTGATAAAGAGTACAACTTTTTTGAAAATTTAACCAAGTTTCAGCGCCTCATTGAAGGATCTTTGGGTGAGTTGCATACACAAAACATAGACTCAGAAAATGTTGAAAAGATAGAAAAGGTTATCTCAATCTATAACAACCTTTTGCTGAGCAAGAAAGAGAAGTCTCCGACGACGCGTTTCGATCAATATATGAAAAAGGTCGGAATTCAAATTACTAGGGAAACGCCTCAAGAATTCTCTCCTCTTCGAGTGATCAACAAGATACCAGAAGCCCAGCAAGATCCTGTGTTCAATTTTATACGAGCTAATCTCACGGCATCAAAAGAGGCGCTTCCATGTGCATTACAACTTTTGTTGCAAAGAAGTCCTCAGCTCCAATCCATCTCTGATGCATACAAAAAGCTTCAGGATCGAGTAGAGGCATTAAACCTGTTTCATCTTGGCGATCCAAGATTTTTGAATGCTCAAGCTGTTTTAAGTGGCACTATGCAAAAAGGAGAAAAACCGCAGATAGTCAATGTAGACACAATGATCTCGCATCTTAATGGTGTCAAGGACTCCCTTGCTCCTATTGTAAAGGAAGTCTTTGAAAAAGAAGAGAAGGAAATAACAGAGCTTAAACTCAAGTTTACTGCCTTTCAAAAGGACATTGACGAGCAGAACACATTGGCAACAAAGGTGGGATATCTCGAAGTACTGCCATCAGTTCAAAACGCTGTGAACCCGGCTAATGAGTTGTTGCAAAAACATGATGAGGGCCAATTAAGAGACATAGTAGGGAAAATTGCTCAGCTCAAAAAAGAGACATCTGAAGTTGAGGAAAAGTTGAAAGGATTTAAGGAAGGTTTAAAGAAAACTTTAGGAAAGTCTATCTTAGCCAAGTGGGAGCATGTCAAGGACTTTAAAAGTAAGGGGCCAACTGCCGCAAAGGTTGCTGATGCATGGATTTCGAGCTTTAGAGAAACCATTCATGCTTTGCAGACGGAGGGATTACAAGCAAAAGATAAAGCTATAAAAGTGTTGCAGGATAAAAGTGATGAGCAATTCGAGATTATGGTTATGGCCGAATTAGAAAAGCAGCAATTGGAGGTTGAGCAAGCGATTCAACCCCTCCTCATTTCTTATAAACCAGAAGGCTTGATAGGTGCAGTGATAGGTGCAACGATAGGTGCAGTGTTCAGAAAGATCGGAGGAGAAGACCCTGCGGTGACCAAAGCTAGAGCTGATTATTCCTATGGCATAACCAAATTGAAGGTTGAAGTGGATAAAGCTTTGACGTGGAATAAATTGCTGTCAAAAATGACTAAGAACAAGGGCCCTCAAGATGAAGGGGCCATTCAAAAAAAAATGAGTGTTTTACAAGGTGAGCTAAAAGAAAAGAAAACTTTACCTCATGAGAAAATTATTGAGTTATTTGAAGGCTACAAGAAAGTGGGGGAAATGAATATTGCTCTTCAAACAGCGCTCGAAACAAAAGGAACGGCAATAGCTAATCTTGACGTGATGCAGAGAATTTTTGCCCTTCTCACAAGTTTACAGGAAGAGGTTGATGTCCTGAAACCTCTCACTGAAGGCGCTGATCCGGCCTATAGCGCTGCATACGATGGATTGGAGGGCTATTGTACTAAATTATGGGAAGAGATCCTGCAGCGGCCATTAGAAGGGGCAAATGGATTAAAAGCAGAATTGGAACGGAAAAAAACTCTTCTTGACACACTTGTTCCCTCTCTTTGGACTACTTGGCAGCGAGATAACCCGGAAAAAGCAACGAAAAAGATTGAGGACTTTATGAAAAAGAGTACGCAATTAAAAAATCAAGATATGGCAACCATTATTTAGGAATTAAAATTTTACATTTAAGGTTATATGGGTTTGTCTTGTTCAGCACAGCTTTTAGATCTTTATGACCAGGCTTCTAAGGACGGAATATTAGGAAAAAGTCCAGATCGTCTGCTGGTACGAATGAAAAATGATAAATTGTCTCTCGAAAAAAGAGGGTTTTGGGCTTGGTGTAGACGAGTCATATTAAAAAGAGCGGATACAGAGTATAACTTTTTGGAAAATTTAACTGAGTTTCAGAAACTGATAGATGGATCGTTAGTAGACTTAGTAGACTTGAATATAAAAAATATAAGCC
>PMZB01000291.1 GCA_003170575.1 Chlamydiia bacterium
ACATAGTTAACAAAGTTTTTACCGATAAAGGTTTGGATTTTTTTGCAGGTTGCGCAAACGAAAAACATGACATACTTGCAAAGTAGGCTTGTTTTTCGTTGGCGCAACATGCGAATAAAGACAAATCTTTAGTGGTAAAAACTTTGTTAACTATGTACTAGGTTACCGCAGCCAATATATGATTGAGGAGGTGTTCAAGGAGTCAAAGGATAGAAAGTTCGGAACTTGGTGGCCTCAGTTCCATTGGACAGATACAAAAATCCATGTGCATGCTCTTTACTGCACAATAGCGCTTTTGTTAAGGACAATCATGAATCGGAGAGTCAGGAACGCCGGAGTGAAGATCTCAATGAAGCGTATGCTTTCTGAGCTTGAGGGCATAAGAGAGATTGTAAATGTATATCAAGGAAATGAAAAAAAGAAAAAACACACTGAAAGGGTATTGTCGAAACTGTCAGAAACACAAGGGGCCTTAGTAGCTATTCTGGGGCTATCTCTCAAAGAGCATTTTAGCAGTTAGGGTAACATTTCGTTTTGCGTAAGTGCCTTATAATCAGTGAGATAAGGGTACGTTTTCAGATAACTTGTAAACTCGGGCTAGGGATTGAAAAGAAGGGCCAACGGATTATGAGGAAGGGAGAAAACGCCTTCACCCAACACTATCCAGCTGTTATGGACATGATTAGGCAGTTGGCCTTCGGCCAACTGCCGTTTTTAGGATTATTCTCTTCGATTGCCGTTTTCAAAAAAATGTCTGCCTTGTTATATGGATAGGAAGTTACCTGGGAGGAAAAACGATGGCAGATTTAACAGGAACCGCAGCAGGTGCATCGAGCGCCAACCTTACACCACCAACGGCTCTTCCTGAGGAGAAAAGAGAAGGCAGCATGGGGGAGCATGCCGTCAAAATAGCTTCACCCTCATCCTCCGCTATAGAGGGGAGGGACAGTCCAAAATTTGTTGGCCCACCAGCTTCATCGTCATCTCAAGACCCTTCTATCGAGGCTAAGGGCTTGAGGCAGCATATCGATAGGGATGTTTCCCTCGAACAGACCCAAGGGATGAGCTTTAGCTTCACCTTCTCAGTCAATAAAAAGTTTTATGACGTAACACTCAACGAGATCCTTTCTCCCGCACTTTTCCCAAACACGCTTTCTTTAGGTAAAAAGCATTATGCCATACATGCCAATGAAGCTGAGCTGTTACAGATTTTGGATACTTTAAATGTCTTCTTTCCCGGAGCTGTTACTTCCTCAGCCCCCCTGCCTGGCCGCGTCGCACGATCAGAAGTAGACCACGAAAAACTATCCCGAAACCTCAGCGAAGCTCCTTCTCCAACAAGTGCTGTTTCGGTCCCTAGTGAAGCAGTGGCAGAAAACGACTGGATGGCGGCAGATCGCTTATACCTGGCAGGTCTAAGAGAACGTTATGCAGATGCAAAAAAACAAAGAGGAGAACCTGTTGACGAAGTGATGTTGAGTTCTCTTTCCGAATTTCAAATAGAGAAACAAATTCGAGAAGAAAAATTTGATCTCCCCCTGCGCCTAAGCGAACCTCCAAATTGTTTTACCTTTACACAAAAGTCTATCGAAGAACTTACGGCATTTGTTCATCACCCTTTGTCAGGATTTTCTGGAGTCATCACCTTAAAGGACAAAAATGGTACATACACCGTGACTTCGGAAGGAATTGATCCTTCAACGCCAACGCCTTTTTCTATTCACTCAGTCGGTAAGGTGTTCACTGGTGCGCTCGCTATGTGTTTACTGCACGACGGATCAATAAAGGAGGAGAACCTCACACATCGGCCAGTCCCCTTGGATCCTTCGGTCCTAGCTCGTTTGCCAATATCGCTGCAGCGTTATCTCGAGAGCGAAAACGGACCAACTTTAGAGGAGTTGATGACTCACAAAGGAAGACTAGGGAACTTTTTGCCGAAGTATGCCGATACTATAATAAACGCTGTTCTTTCAGGTTCAGCGCCTCCGAGTATCAAGACCCCGGAAGACTTGCTTTCCTTTGCTGATGAAAGACTCTCCCCCAGAGGTGAGGAGAACTACAGCAACCTAGGATTGCTTCTCGTCGGCCTTTCTCTCCAAAGCTTGACGAAAAAACCCTTTAAAGAATTACTGCAAAAGTATGTTCTTAAAGAAGCCCATGTAGCATGTTTCTCTTCTGAAAAGCCCCCGAATGGAAGAGTAAATAAAGAAGATCCAATAGAGGAGCACATGTGTGGGAGTCCGGCCGGCGGGTACTGGACGACGGCCGAAGATCTCTCTCGGTTTGGGTCATGGCTTGCCTCTCTATGCAACGACCCTACATATTCTGAATATTTTAAGCGATTCGGCACAGAATTTTACCGCGATGGAGAAATTCAACACAGAGGAGGTTGCTTCAGTGGTTCTGCATATCTTTCCGCGTTTCCGGAACATGGAGTGGTTGTGTCAATTGTATCAGATGGTGGTCTCAACGCCGCTGAGGTCTACGCTACTATCAGGATCTACATGCTACACCTGCCCGTACAAGGCTAATGAATAATTGAAGGACTGTTCGCAACATTGGATATATATCTAGCTAGCTGTCCCACCTTCCCCGGCGGGGGAGTTGAGGCTGTTGTGTTTTCAGGCATGATCTGTGTGCAGGATATTATTGAGCATAAAAAGAACGCAACACAATAGTTCTAGTATTGCGACACTTAGTTTTGATATATTACTACCTGGAAGCTGTTCCCTCCACCCAGGGAGGAGCAGGGTTAAAATTACAATATCATTATAGGAGAATCTATGGGAGACCCGGCTTTAGGAGTTCAGCCTTTGGCTGAGTCCTTTCTATCATCTGAGGATTTTTTCGTTGAAACAATTGTTGCAGCTTGGGGCCAAAACTGTCTCAACCTTGCCCCATGGAAACGTAAGGTTTGTCAGCAAGATCTGAGAATTGAGGCTCATCAAGTTTTTCAAGATTTAGCTCTTTTTAAAGGAAAAGATTTACAACAGGCTGCTCAAAATTTTGCAATGTGTCTTAATCAGACAGTTCATCTCTCTTCTCAAGACAAGGCAGATACAGAAAAGAAAATGGCGGATCTTGATAAAGAGATTGAAGCTGTCCACCTTCCCCCTGTACAACACCATCAGTTTAAGGGTACGTCTTTAGGGTCCTATGCAACTGTTCTGACTGGTCTTGTTGCAGGAGGCACAGCCGGTTTTGCAACGTCCGGAATAATTGGGGTTCTAGAAAAAGACGCAGTCATGCAGGTGAAATATGCTGCGCTCGAAAACGCAGTAAACGCCCGAATGGGAACGTTGCAAGCGACATGGGACCGCATACAGCAAGATGCAAGGTTAAGCGGTAGGGTAGAAAGGCTGTTAAAAAGAAATCTAAAATTCCCCGATGACCTTTTAAGACGGCTAGCACAAAGCAGGGTAGATATACAGATTGCTAAAGAAGCGGTACCTATTGCAGAGGCAGTAGCAGATATGGCTGTAGCCAGTGCTGTTGCAACAAAAATTCTCCCTGTAGTAAGAACCACAGCATTTACTACTGCAGGCGCAGCTCTTGGCGCAATTGCTAATGTAGTGTTACTTTTGCTCGCCACTGATGATGCAGAATAAGTTTAGGTTTAGATCAACAAATCTATACACATCTTAGTTCAAGAATTGGCTTTACCAATGCCAACGCCTGAGATTTGCAGGCTGCTCGCCCAGCCCATAGTGTACTATGGGCGATACAGCAGGCGAGCAAAGGTCAGGATGTTGGCGAAGGTAAAGGCGATTCTTGAATTAAGATGTGTATACATGAAACGGATCTTCCGTCCGCTCGTCAGGGGTAAGCGAGGTTCATTTTCCTCGAGTCAATGAGTTTTGCGTTCAGAATTCACTTTTTTCTTGTGTCTACAATTCTTCACAACCAAAATTATTAGGGGAGTGGACTGGAAAATAATAAGTTAGACGATGCGGACACAGGCATGGGCATTTGAGGCATGTAGGCAGATTCTTGAATAAGGAAAGGTATATCAACAACATAGAAAATCTTGACTTCCATGTATTTCCAGGTTAATTTCCATGTTAATCTTTAAGGGGGGGGGTAAACAAATCGTTTGGCAGATGCGCATATTATCTCCGAGATACGCCGTTTAAAAGAACATACCTCTTTTGATCAGCTCCCTGATTGCAGGTTTTCTCTTGATGATTTTGAGCTTGCCAAACATGTGTACACTACGTCGGAGAGTGTCCCTGGTTCGTTAGATCTCTGTCATCAATAACGAGGTCAGGCATCTCGAGAATCTCTTTTGGTAAAGAGGTTAATCGATTACCCTTGAGATGCAGCCCAGACAATGACTTGATCTTCGAAAGCTCAGCAGGCACAGATCTTAATTGATTTTCCTCGACGCTAAGTAGTGCCAAGAATCTTAGGTTTCCAATCTCAGGAGGGATTTTAGTTAGTACGTTATTGCGAGCGTAAAGGCCGGATAATAGGAAGAGTTTCCCAATCTGAGGGGGAAGTGAGGTAAGGCGGTTTTGGAAAACGTAAAGTCTCTGTAAATTCCCAAGATTCCCAATCTGTGAGGGGAGTTGATCAATCTTATTCAAACCTAAGCTTAGTACTTTCAAATTAATAAGCTTCTCAATGTCAGATGGGATTTGTGTTATCTCGTTGCCGTATAGCTCCAGCACGTGCAAATTTATGAGATTCCAAAGTGGAGAAGACAGTTGGGTGATATGGTTGTTCGCTAGGCTAACCTCTGTCAAATGAGTAAGCGGGCCAATCCATTCAGGGATTTTAGAGAGGTTCATGTTATTGAGGTTGAGCTTCGCCAACATAGAGAGATTTTTTATCTGCTTGGGGAGACGTATTCCTTCACATCCATCAAAGGTTAATTCTCTGAGGTTTCTAAAGTTGGTCACCTCAAGGGGGAGACGAGTGAATCCGACTTGGTTATTATAGAGCATATTATCAGATAATCTTACTCTTAACTCTGTGAATCTATCCTTCAGTTGAACAAGCTTCTTAGCCACCCGTTCACCAGCTTCAATACACTCGTTTTTTGTACTAAGATTTAGGCTATGATAGAGGGACTGTTGGTCATAAATTCGTGCGACGCAAACAAGGTTATGTGCACGACTTGCCCTCAGGACTAATTTACAAAACTCTGCATTGCCCAAAATTTTTGAACTCGCAATATTTCCGAACCTTCCCTGCACCCAATCAGGAAGGGCCAACCATTCACCCTCAAGCTCCTGTAACTTTTGATACGCATTCACCAACTCATGAGTAATTTGCGCTACAGCGGCGGCATCACCTCTTTCTTCTGCTTCTGCTCTTATTTTGAAGAGAGCTGCAGAAGGAAGGGTGTCTCCAGTGACTAATTGGAAGAGGTTATGAAACTCGGAGTCTGAAAGGAGTGGGACCAGAACAGGCTCGATTACAGTTTGATAGGGTGGAACTTGAGGGAGAACGTCAGTTATTAAGCCGGTTGTTGGCGGCTCGGAGGGATGCTCTACTTCCATGGGTTCTTCAGATGTTAAAGGATGTGGCTCAGGATATGCTACAATCGCTCGTTGAGATGGAAAGTGCAAGGATATTTCTGAAGACATAGATACTCCTAAGGGCCTTTTGCAAAACTCGCAAAAAACCCATCCTTCGTCGGAATTTTTTTTCGAGTCATGATGAAATTGCGAGTGTTTATTGGACGGAAAATTTATAAAATTTTGAGTCTACAGCCATGCGTGGAAAGGACTTTGGCAAATTTTCAGGAGAGATTTCAATGAACCCATTTTTTTTATAAAAAAACTGTGCTGGAACAAACAGAGCAGTTGTCCCTAAATAAATTGAGGTTATGCCTTCCTTTTTCGCATGTCCAAGAAGGGTATCTAGCAAAGCCTTTGACGGCCCTTTCCCTCGATACTCTTTGGCAACAAACATTTTCCTAAGCGCAGAATCACCATTGCCAATGTCCTTGAGAGCTATCGTTCCAATGACTTTTGTTTTATCAAGCGCAATCCAGAAATTCCCTCGACCTGTTTGATAGAAGTTAGGGATATCTTTTAAGTCAGGCTGTTGTTCTGGCGTAATATCCATAAGGTATTCGCCGCGTTGAATTCCACAAATTAGTGAGATTACCTGATCTTGGTATGGTTGCTGAAATGATTGAATAACGATACTCATACACATCTTCTTTACTATAAAATGCTACCGTTCAGAACCTTTTCCGAGCGGTTTTAAATGTTTTATACCATATATACATAATGTTTCAAGAGGTTTTTGCAAAACTGTTGCTTTCCGATTGAATCAATAATTCTGTGTGTCAGTAATTCTGTGTTTACTAAAATTCTAAACTTCAAATAAAATACCATACATTGATTATATTATAATGTTTGCCAAGGTGTATTATGGCTTTTCAGGCAGCTCCCACCAGCAGTTACTCTATAACTATGACGCTACCTCCACCAGTCACAGCGCCTTCAAGTGCTGATTATGGTAAGGCTGTAGACTCTCTCAGCCTAATCCTGGAACGTTATCCTGGGTGGGATGACATTTTATCAAAAAAGCTGTTCACCTGGGGAATAGATACATGTAAGATGGCGATTAAAAATGGAGCAAAGGGCCTCACCATCATTGCAGCCATAGCTCAGGAACGGTTTGATGAGCTCTCGAAGATTCTTGTAAATCCTCTTGATGGTAGTCCTTTGCAAGAGCCTGTGCTAGAGCGGGAATGGACATGGGAGGCATGGCAACATGCAGAATGTCGAAGGCTCTTCTCCTCTGTCTCTCCTTTAGACGGGGAGCCAATGAGCCCCAATCCTCCTTCGCATCTTTTTGTCAAAGAGATGATCGACTGGCTACATCAGCAAACAACTTCAAGTGCTCTTATCCTACGACCTGCATCTTCGAGCGACTTATCTCCAGTTGAACTGGTTGTTTTATCGAATGATCCTATCTCCCTTAAACTCCGCCGTTGGAACTATCAAGTCAGGGCTAAAGTAGCTGTTCAGAAGCCAGTGGATGAAGAGATGGATAAGGTAACGCAGAGGCTTGACCAAGGCGCGATACAGCTTCGCGAAGGAAATCAGCAGGCCAGAGAAGAAGCTTTAGTTCAAAGGACTGCCAGGGATGCTGCTCTTCAACAACAATTTGACTCTGTCGTACGGACTTGCCAGCAAACATTAGACGCGAAAGACGCTGCAACTGCAGCTATGCAAGCATTCTATGAAGCTAGCCATGCAGAAGAAGTAAGGCATAATCTAGAAAATGCTGCTGCTGTTCAGACTCTGGGAAAGCGATTTGCCGATATGCAGCAACAGAGTCAATTAGACCGTGCTGCTTCGATACAACAGAATGAGGCTACCAATCAACGATGGACGAAAGCATTTTCAGAATTAGAAGATCAAACCCGATCAACAACGCGTATTAGTCAAGAAGCAGTGACATCCTTAACTGGCACAGTTACTGGACTTCAAACACAGGTTGTGGAACAACAAAAAGAGCTCCATCAGGCCCAAGGTCAGCTCCATCAGGCAAATGCACAAAACGCGCAGAACGTACAAGTCATGCAAAATCAGTGCGGAACCATTGCACAAATGCAGCAAGAAATTTGTCGGCTACGAAATGCTGATGATGGCTGGTGCGTTATATCGTAATCATTAAACAGACAAAAAAAGAAAGATAAAAAATGTGTATTACAACTGTTCTTACAGTTCAACAACCAAGTTCTGATAACCCTGCGATGAAGGAATTAGTTCAATTATTAGGAGCTCTTGAACTATCTCAGGAGGC
>PMZB01000255.1 GCA_003170575.1 Chlamydiia bacterium
TTCCCTTGGAGGCTTCAGAAGGAAACTTTAAGAGTTCCTTCAATCCAGGCAACCCCCTGATCTATGCCAAGAGAGTCATCAACAGACCTGAATGCATCCTCTGTCGAGGAAAACATTGTAGGTTCTTCAATGACTAAGACCGGCATTGCCCCCTCCAAGGTCCCACCCGCGCTTTTACGCCGGGCAGAGGGTTGGCGTTCGATCATTAGCACACCTTTTCATCTTCTTAAATCAATTTCAACAAAGTAAAAGAGTCTTTCGATATTCATCATACCGCCAGGATTTTCCTCTTAAGGTCACCTCCTTCACCTGCAAAAAGCTGCTTCTACTTGGCAGGTAAATATCATTTCCAACTGCTTGTAAGCTTGGTTTGAAATGAGCCAGGCTAAACCTGCAATTCGCCTGCAGCTTCGGTATATCATGATTCGATAAATCGGATCAATCTTTTTCGTAAAAAAATATCTCTATACCAATTCTTAGGTATGCTTTAGTGTATCGAAAAAATCTGCTGGAGTTGTATGAAACCAATCTTCAAAGTAATCATTTACAGACTCGATAGCTTGTGCGCGTGTTTTGAGCTCTTCAATGACCGTGTCATTTGGTTTTCCTAATTCCTGGAGAAGGTAAGCTTTTTGGATGAGGAGGTACAAACCTAACCAGGGAAGCTGAGATTGAGGGAGAAGATCCTCAATTTTTTGTAACGCCTCTTGTTTTGAACCGTTTTCCTGAATCAAAGTTGCTTGTACGAGGGAGCTAAGTTGTGGACAGCCTTGTTCTATCAGTTGTTTGGAGGTAAGAGTAAAAAAATTTCGGTTAAGCTCTTTACCCTTAGTTAACACATCTTCTTGAGCCAGGACACCGCAAAAGAGGGAGAGTACAGAAGGATCAGCCGATAAAGAAAACAGCTTTTCAGAAGCGTGTTGAATGATTTCTTGCGATTCATCGCTTGTTGGTTTAGTAATCGTGTTTACTGTATTTGTTGCCTGGATAAGCATTCCTAATGAGGAAGACTGTTTTCTTGAAACCAACCACCCAATTCCAAGAAGAATGCAGACGACAAGAATCACACAAGCTGAAACTTTCCTGCGTTCTTCATAAAGATATTCCCAGCCCGACCAGTCAGCCATATGACTGAAAAGCAGAGAAACAGATGGTTTCGGACTATTGCTTTGTTGCTCCATGTTCACGCCTCACAAAAAAAGAGATACCATTAAAAGCTAAAAGATGGGAGAAAAGCAAGAGACATTCCTACAATTCAAGAGGTATGTTTTTCATGTGGTGGGTTGTTGCACTTGGTGCAGTTTTTTACACGATTTATTCACTGCGCGCTGCAAAAGCGGTTGGAGGCATACCCTTTTTGCATCAAGAATGCCTTGTGCCCACTTCTGTACCGCTATGGGCTCGATACACCTCAATTTTTTTGTGGGGAGCCTCTTTTTTGTTTTTGATCCTTGCTTTTCTCTTTGCACTGGTTGGAGACGGCCCTTTACGTAGTTTTTCCAACAAAACCATACAAAGATCCATGCCTTTAGCTTCTTCAAGACTTATATCGCTTGTGATTGATCGATCTGGATCTATGACAGAGAAAATGCCAGACAATGAAGCCTACACTAAAATATATCTCGTTCAAAAAGAGGTAGAGAGCTTTATCAAAGAGCTTGATGCTAATGACCTGATTAGTCTCACAGGTTTTGCGCGTGTTGCAAAACTTCTTGTTCCTTTCTCTCGTGACAGATCTTTTTTGTTTTCCGCTTTATCCTCATTTACTCCAGAAACAAGCCCTTCTTTGAATGGAACAGCTCTTGGGTATGCGATTTTTAAGACTGTTCGCCTTATTTTGGCCTGTAAGTCATTTGCAGCTCAGACGGGGCAGAAAGATGTTTTTATTGGCCGTTCCATGATTGTTATCACAGATGGGATAGAAGAACCAAATCCAGAGGACCGTACCAATCCATTTCGCTTCATGCGCCAAGATCAAGCATTGGAAAATGCAGCTCAGGCTAAAGTGGCTGTGTATTATATTAATGTAGATAGAAATACCTGCAAAATGTTGAGACAAGATGAGAGGGAGGCTCTCTCTTCTGCAGTCATGCGCACAGGCGGAAAATATTATGAAGTGACCCCAGGCGCATCTTTAAGGAAAATCCTTGAGCAAATAGCAGCTAAAGAAAGCCGTACTGTTTCTCTTCCGCGCGAAGCAAATCTTTCCTTAGGGTATTGGCTTCTTATTTTTTCTATGCTTGCAACATCAATGTCCCGCCTTTTAGAAACAGCTGTCATGAGGGTGAGAAGATGAGTGCATTCTGGCCTCTCATTGCCCTGGCGAGCATTATTTTAGCTTTTCTTTTTGAAATTTACACAGCAAGAAAAGAAAAAAAGATGCGCGAAGAGCTGAAGTTAGCCGCTCCAGAAATTGGATTTTTTGCGCGCTTCTTACTTTTTACATCCCTTGCAGCTCTTTTGCTTGGGTTTATTCTTTTAAGCTTTTACCAAGAGTGGAGTGTGCCAAAAGATGGGGTGGCAGTAGTGTTTAATGCTCAAGGGCTTTCTCCTTCAGAGCAGGACTTATCTCAAGAAAAAGGAGCCCTACAAGAACTTATAGAGGGGCTTCAAGGTGTTTCTCTTTCTCTGTATGAATATCATAATGGTTCACTTTCCTGTCTTGTTCCGCCTACAATTGATCGCATCTATTTTTCTCTCATGGCAGATGGCATACAACCAGAACCTGGAGAGCTCCTCTCTTTGGAAACAATTCAAAAGGAAGTGTTGAGTAATGAACAAAATACGCATCCATGGATTGTAGTTATCTCCTCTCAACAGCCCGTAAAAACGCCTTATCAGGCACTTGACGGCGTCTCTATTCTGGTTCCTCACCTTCCATCTGTAACTATGCAAAGCTTTGACCATGGAATAAAAAGATCAGATTCCTCTTTTGATGCCCTGTCTACAAGAATTACCTCCAGAATCTTAGTTTCTCAACAAATATCTCATCTTGGAGTACTTGAGAAACTACTTCTCATTGTAACAACAATTGGGGCATGGCTGCTGTATTTGCAATGGAGAAAACGAATCCCCCCTATTTTTTGGATAAGTATTTTTTGCACGCTTTCCTGTCTTGAGGCTAATGAGGGGGCAGATTCTTTGCAAAATTACAGAGTTCATCAAATAATTAATATGGCAGAGGATCAAGATTTTGCGGAAGCAGAACAACATTTACGAGAATGGCTTTCTTCCATAACTGATCCTGGGGCACGGCTCAGGATGGTATATGATCTTGCCCTTATCTCGTACCTCAAAAATGACGAGCAAGCTTCTTTAGCATGGTTAGAAAGTGAACCTGCCTCAAACGTTGACAAGGAATTTGCGCAATCTCGGGAAACACTGCTATTTTTGAATCTTATTCGCCTTGTCGAAAAAGAGGAGCCAGGGGACCTATGGAGGGCTCGTCTTTTGAAAACCTTAAAAACCTCAAAAGATCTTCCTCAAAATCTGCGCGCGCAGGCAGAAACCATACTTTTGCTCCCAGAAATTTCTGTTTCAGAAGAAGAGGAGAAGTTGAAAACTCTTCTTTTATATACACAGTCTATGAGCGATGCTTATCCTGAAGATATGGAAGCAGAAAGTGCATTTGTAGACTTTTTCCTGAAAACGCAAAATGAAGTGGAGCAGGGGGTGAAAACACTTTTTTCGGATAAAGGAGTGCGTCTTTTTAAGGACGCATGCGCTCAAGCAAAGAGCGATCCCTTTTTCCTCTATAGATATGCTCTTTGGTATATGCTTTCAAAGAAGCTCTCCTCAATCGAAGCAATTCAGTTTCTTCTTGATGAAGGACTTGAGTTCTCAACAGCCAATCTCTTTTNNCCAGTCATAGCTTCTGCAGCGTGGTATGTACAGGCAAGATTATGGGAATTTTTACGGGAGAAAAATGAGGAGAAGATAAGCGAACTTGTTATTCTGCTTCATGGGGAATTGGAAAACCTCCCACCGCTTTTGATCCAAGGGCTTTTTGCCAAAGAGTGCATCAAGGGCCTCTCTCTTTCCTCAAACTGGTACGATGAGAAAGAACCCTTGCAAACACTTTTCTGGAAGGCATTTCTTGAATGGTATGAAAGAAATCCAACTGATGCTTTGGGTTCTTTATTAGACTGGACAGAGAAGAATGAACAGGTTTGGACGCCCTTTCTGACAAGGTTTTTTACAGAGAAAATGAAGTATTTGCCCATCACACTTGAGAAAAATATAGAAGCGTATAATCTCATTTTACTTGGGCGGCTTGTGCAAATTGAGCTTACCCCCTGTTCGCTTCAGCAGGAAGGGGTGCTCTATCTCACGCGGATAATACGCCTTTATAAAGAGTGTGTCTCTCAAGTGCAGAATATAAAAAGTACGACCCTAGATACCTTGAGGGTCATCTTTCAAGAACAAGATAAGATGGCCAAAAAGTTATATGCGCTATCAGTCTTTAAAGATGACTATACAAAGAGAACAAATTTTGAAAATCTGATACAAGAATGGACAAAGATAACATTTGCGCTGATTGAACGGTTGCAATACGCTTATGCGCTTCGCTTGCCAAAACTTCGTGAAGAGATTGAGCAATCGCTTTTCGTTCTGATACAGATACGGCAGTTGTTCGAAGAAAAAGCGGCGCCTTTTGTTGAGAAGCTCACCCCAACCCCGGCTGTCCCCCAGGAGAAGCATTTTTCTATACGGGAAGAGGAGGCTGTCCGGTTGTATCAAGAGATGGATCGTATGGATAGAATGCTTTACGGAGAGAAATAGCCATGTTTTTACTAACATGCTTTCTTATGTTTTTTTCATCACTTCCTGCTGCTAGTGTAAACTTGCCTCCCAAGATATCGTTATCAGTTCCTCCTGAATCTGCAGTTGAAGGAAGAGACATACCACTTTACATCACTATCCTTCATTCACCTCGCGACAGAATTGACGAGTCCTCTTTTTCGATGGATCAGATGCCTTTCAAAGTCACATCTATTCAAACGGAAAAAGTGGCTCCAGAAGAAATTTTTAAAGGAGATGAGGAAGATTCAATTGTTGTGAATCGATATCGCGGCATGTTGCCAGGAAGGAAACCAGGAATTTACACGGTAGGCCCTATCTCAGTAGTTGTTAATAAGATACGGTATGAGTCAGGAGGGATTTCAATTAGTGTACAAGGAGCTGTGTCAAGCAAAGTATTGCGTCTCGAAGCTCTTCCCTTTGATGGATCTAAAATTTTCCCTGGCCAACAAATCATTCTTGGCTATCGCATTTACTTTGAAAAACCGCTTCAGTTAACTCGCGAGGAGCTTCCACTTATCAATGTGAAAGGTTTTTTAAATGTCGGTTCCCCTACTATCACAACAGAAGATACTCCAGAAGGGGGCATGCAAACGATTGCGCAGAAAGCTCGGGCGCAGCGGCCAGGTACCTATTCTGTCCCACAGTCCGTGATAGAAGGAATGGAGGTAGAAAGTAATGGTGAAGAAAAAATGCTGATCCCTCCGCTTTATCGGGCAGCAGTCAAAGAGATGGACCTAAAAGTTCTTCCTTTTCCCGAAAAAGGGCGTTCTGCGGAGTTCGACGGCACGTTAGGATCTTTTGTGTGGAGGACAGCATCGCTTGATGGCACAGATGTGAAAGTGGGCCAAACCATTCGCATCGAATACAGGGTTTCTGGAAGAGGAGATCTATCAACTGTAAAATTCCCCCCCTTTAATCAGATTGTTGGGCTTCAGGATACATTTTGGACAGAATCCTTACCTCCAACTGGAGAAGAAGAAGATGGGGTAAAGCGTTTCATACTTACACTCAGGCCTAAAAGAGCAGGCATGGTTGAGGTTCCTGGATTTTTTGCCTATTCCTTCGATACGGTTTCTCAAAAGTACCTGACAGCTAGCGTACCAGCTGTTGCGTTGAAAGTGGAGGGAACAAAAGAAGCTGTCCGGCAAGCACCCCAAAAAGAAGGAGAAGGTAATGAGTCTTTTGCGCCTCCTTATGAGGTTATGAGAGGAGTGGAAAAAAGTTCAGAAATGTCGTTCCCTATTATCATTGGAGTAATCTTTTCTTTCATTTTGGTTGGGATTGTGGAGGTGCTTCTACACAAAAAGTTGCAAAAAAAGGCGCCAGTCACAAGCCAGAAACTTTTTTACGAGGCAATAGCACGGCGGGCTAAAGGGTATGAAGGATTACGGTTGCTTAAAGATGCCTTTTATAGACGCCTTTGTGAAGTAGGAATGACATCTAAGATCGAGGAGACTCCCCTTGAGCTACCAGATGAAGGCCTTGCAGGAGAGGTGAAGGGATATTTAAAATCCATAGATGAAGTGCTTTATCGTCGGGATGCTGCTGCGGAAAGCCTTGGATTATTTTTTGAAGAAGCGATAGGCTTATATCAAAAATTAAAACAGCTCCAAACATTGAATTGAGGGCATTTTCAGTGACTAAAATTTTACAGGTTTTGTTAATCACGCTGCTTTCCCTTTCCTTTGGACGATGCTTGGGAGAAACCGATTCTTCAGCTAATTTTGGTATAGACCAAGCTTTGGAAAAATATGCAAAGGCCGAATCTACAACTGATCGTAGTGAAAGAGAGAAGCTTTTTAATGAAGCTTTAAAGACATTTTTGGTTGAAGCCACAGCACAGCCTTCAGGCAAGCTTTTTTATAATATTGGAAACACGTATGCCTATCTTGGAGAATATGGGTTTGCTATAGCTTTCTACAGGAAGGCGGAAGGGTTGATGCCAAGGGACCCGGCTCTTCATCAGAATTTACAAAAAGTGATTGATCTTGCCGGAGTCAGCGGGTACCAGATTGAGTCTCCTGTGGCAGATATGATCGGTTTGCGCTCATTTTCTCCATTGGAGCAACACCTTTTGCTTTTAGGCTTGGCGGTTTTTTCTCTGGTTCTTTTTTCTCTTAATGTTTGGCTTCCTTCAATAGGGTTCAAATGGGTTTCTCGTGTCTCGATTGCTTGTACTCTGCTTCTTATTATTTCCTTGGCATCCTACCACTTTTTCATGCCTCCGCGGGCAGTAATTGTGAAGGCTGCTGGATTACGGATTACACAGATGAGTGTCAATGAAGCACGATTTATTTTGCACCCCGGGGAAATGGTCGAAGTACTTGACATGGGAAATAAAGGCGGACTTGTCCGTGTCAGAACGGCAACTTCTGTGACAGGATATCTTCCTCAGGAGGTTATTTGTATTGTTTAGGCTCCACAGAAAAGAGGTAAGTATGTAAAATTGTCGTTTTTTGAAGATTTTTGAGCATAAGTATGATGAAAAGAATAACACTTTCCACGCTCCTTTTAGTTTTTTGTGTTTTGATGATGGGGCTTATGGCTTTGAAGCTTTCACGCGTTGACTTGAAAGTGGAAGAGCTTGCCCGTCCAGCACGCCTGTTTAATCCCCGGCTCATTGAATGTAATTTTGCTCCCAGAAAGGAATGGGATGTCCACATCTCAAAGGACCATGATGCATTTTTTTATGTGGTAAGCCAACAAACCTTTAATTGGCTTGGCCGAGGCATGCAAGTTGTTGTGTTTGAGACTCAAGATGGTAGATACGTAGTAAAGTTTTTCCAAGTTGGCAGACTGAAAGAAGAGACCCCGAGAGGCTTTTTTGAAGATCTTGTTTCAGGTGAATCAGAATCTAAGCGTCAGGAACGACGCAACCACCGAGAAGAACTTTTTTCAAGTTCCAAGATGTGTTTTGAAGAGCTGCAGGATGAAACAGGAATTGTCTACGTTCATCTTAATAGGACCAGGGATAAGATTCATGGAATGAAGCTTGTGGATAAATATGGGCAGTCTCATCGAATTCGAGGCGATGATACCTGCTTTGTGGTGCAAAAAAAGGCAAAATACATCATTCCTACATTCATTACCCTGATGGAAAAAGGAGATGTGGATGGAGCCAAGCATCGCATTGATCAAGTCTTCGACCTTCTTCTTTCTCTAGCGCGCAAAGGATTTGCGGATGGTGATGATGCTCTTGTTCGAAATAACAATATAGGATTTGCCCCTGATCGAGCGATCTATATTGATACTGGCCACATCTTCCGTACACAGAATCTCGATGTTTACGAACGGATGATGTATGAGTTCAAGGTGCGACTCGATCCACTAGAGCATTGGCTCAATGTGATGTATCCAGATCTAGGCGCATACTATGCTGAGCGTCGAGAGGCCCTCCTTACGCAACTCAAGCAAGAGAAGAATGCTCCAGGCTGCTAAAACGTAGAGTGGTGCGCTTATTAGAACTTACGTTTATCTATCTAACTTGTAAAAGCATATAAAAAAAAGGAGATAGCTATGGCTTCTGTATCAAATCTTCGGCTACTAGCTCTTGGGTTAATACCAGGAGTAGCAGAAGCAGAGGAAAGAAATGCTATTCGTGTTGGCAATTCAGCCTGGGACGGAATAGCAAAGACTATAAAAGGGAGCCGAAATATACTATACATTGGGGTAGCTCTTACTATAATAGGTTCTGTTGCAGAAGCCTGTCGGGGAGATCTAGGTGTTCATTCTGTTATTAACGCATCTATTATTGCTCTAGGAGGACTAGTTATTTTAGAGGGAGGAATTCTATTAAAAAAGAATCTCTCACAAGTACATCCTTGGGGCAAGGCGGAGATTTAAAATTATTTGATTATGGGCAATATCCGCTGTTAATTACAGGGGTATTGATCGATAGCTCACCTTTCAACAACTAAGATTTGACCTTCATTGAAAAAATTGGTATTATTTGTACTAACTTTTTGATGAGGCTTGAATATTTGTGACTTCTAAACAATATGCTTATGGGTTCTCGACACTCCTTGAAGCAGACACGCTTCCTGTGGGGTTGAATGAAGAAATTATTAGGGAAATTTCTCGCAAAAAAAGCGAACCCGCCTGGCTTCTTGATTTTCGCCTCAATGCATTCAGTGTTTGGAAAAAGCTAAAAGAGCCTGAATGGGGTAATTTTAAAAAAGAAACTTTAGATTTTCAATCCATCTGTTATTACTCAGCTCCGAAGAAAAAGCCAACGATGGATAAGCTTGAGGATGCAGATCCCGAACTTCTTAAAACATTTGAGCGGTTAGGCATTCCCCTTGCAGAACAAGCAGCGCTTGCCAACGTGGCGATGGACGTTGTGTTTGACAGTGTTTCTGTGAGTACCTCATTTCAAGAGAAGCTTCAAGATGTGGAGGTGATTTTTTGCCCTTTGTCAGAAGCTGTGCAAAAATATCCAGATCTTGTGCGAGAGTATCTTGCGTCCGTTGTCCCTGTTGCCGACTCTTTTTACTCAGCGCTTAATTCAGCTGTCTTTTCTGATGGATCATTTGTCTATATTCCAAAAGGGGTAAAGTGCCCCTTGGATCTTTCCACCTACTTTCGCATTAACGAGCGGACATTGGGCCAGTTTGAGCGGACACTTATCATCGCAGAAGAAGGGGCGTACGTGAGTTATCTTGAAGGGTGCACAGCTCCTGCGTATGATACCAACCAGCTCCATGCGGCCGTTGTGGAGCTGGTAGCGCACGAAAGTGCTGAAATTAAATACTCAACTGTGCAGAACTGGTATGCAGGGGATCCTGTGACGGGCAAGGGGGGAATTTACAACTTTGTGACGAAACGCGGCAAGTGTCAGGGCAAAAGCTCGAAAATATCATGGACGCAAGTAGAAGCAGGAGCTGCAATCACGTGGAAGTATCCAAGCACCATTCTTGCTGGAGATAACTCTTCCTCTGAATTTTACTCAGTGTCATTTACTGAAAGGTCCATGCAAGCAGATACTGGCACGCGAATGATCCACCTTGGGGAAAATACACGCTCTACGATCATATCTAAAAGCATTGCTTCCGGCACCTCTAAAAATACCTATCGCGGGCTTGTGCGGATTGCGCCTTCAGCAAAAGGAGCCAGAAACTATACCTCCTGTGATTCTCTTCTTGTTGGAGAGCACTCTTCCACCCATACATTTCCTAAGATAGAAGAAAATGGGGCAAATGCGCAGCTAGAACATGAGGCGTCCACCTCAAAATTTGATGAAGAACAGCTTCTCTACATGCAGGCGCGAGGGCTTTCTCTTGAGGAGGCTGTGACACTTCTTGTAGGCGGTTTTTGCGGCAAAGTGCTGGAAGTGCTGCCCTTAGAATTTGCCCAAGAAGCCAAAAATTTACTCTCAATGAAGCTAGAAGGTGCTTTAGGATGAAAAATACCCCTCTTATTGAATTTCGCGATGTATATGCCCAAGTTTCAGGCAAATGTGTGCTGCAGGGAGTTTCTTTTGCTATATGTATGAAAGAGATCCATGTGATTATGGGGCCAAATGGCGCCGGAAAATCCTCTATTGCAAAACTGATTGCAGGAGACCCTTCGCTTGAGATCCTGTCCGGCGACATTCTGCTGGGAGGAGAATCTATCAAGAGCTTATCTCCAGAGGAGCGAGTCAGAAAAGGGATATTCTTGAGCTTTCAAAATCCTATTGAGCTTCCTGGGGTCAAAGTAACAGCCTTTTTAAAAGCCATTTTGCAAGCAAAGAGAAAAGCCCAAGGCTTGTCTCCTATTTCAGAAGAGGAGGCGTTGAGCATTGTGAAGAGGGTTATAGAGCGATACCAGTGTCTGTCACTTCAGGATCGAGACGTGAATGCAGGATTTTCCGGTGGAGAAAAAAAACGAAGCGAGCTCTTGCAGATGGCTATTCTTGACCCATCTGTTGCGATCCTTGATGAGATTGACTCAGGGCTTGATATTGATTCTCTCAAAATCGTTGCACATGCGCTTCTTTCCATGCATCAGAATGGTGACAAATCCATGCTTCTTATCACCCATTACAAGCGGCTTCTAGAATATATTCGTCCAGACAAAGTCCATGTTATGGTCCAAGGGAAAATAGTGGCTTCAGGCGATTTTCATCTTGTAGATGAGCTTGAGAAGAAAGGGTACGAGAGTTTTGTATGCTAGATTCTTTTCAAGTGCCTGTCATTTCCGAACCTTCCTTCTTTACCCAAGCAAGAACCCGAGCCCTGGAAGCATTTGAAGCCTCAAACATTTCCTTGCCAAAAGGATTTGTTCTCACTTCTGGATCTATTCATATTGATGAGAAATCGACTCCTTGTGTTGCGCTGCCCTTTTCCAAGGCGTTTTCAACCTATGGAGCGCTTATTGCGAAGACGTTTGTGAATGAGGTACAGGAAGATAAAGACCCCTTGCTGCTTCTTTCCCACGCAATGCATTCAGATGGTTTATTTATTTATGTGCCTCCTGGAGTATGTGTTGATGCTTTTTCGCTTGTCCATGCAAACCATTTATGTGCGCGTGTGCATATTGTCATAGGAAAAGGATCTGAGCTTCATGTGGAGGAGAGATTTGCCCAGGGTTGCATGACGCATGTGACATGTCAGGTTGAAGAAGAAGGAAAGCTCGTTTTTAATTCGTTTGCAGAAAAAGGGGTGAATCTTCTTACAAGCTACAAAATTTTCCTCAAAGAAAAGGCGCAAGGTTTCCTTAGTATAGCTCAAGAGGCTTGTCTTTCCCGGAGCTCATTTCAGGGAGTGCTTCAAGGGGCTGGTGCTAAAGCTACATACGCTGATTTTTCTGCCATTGGTTGTGGGGCATGTTCAGAAAGGTTTTCCACCATTGAACATAAAGCTGCAGAAACTTCTTCTCAGAAGTATGTGAAGAGAGTAATTTGCGAGGGAGGACTTTCCCGATATACAGGAAAGATTGTAATACAAAAAGAGGGCAGAGGTTCAAAAGCGCATCAGATGCATCGAGCGCTCACGCTTGGGCCAAATGCCGTGGCTTTTGCCTCTCCTATTTTTGATATTTTCCAGCCAATGACGCAGGCAACGCATGGCTCAACAATTGCTCCATTTGATGAAGCAATGCTCTTTTATGCCAAAGCACGAGGAATCGAAGAAAATGAGGCTAAATCCTTTTTGATCCAAGCCTTTTTTGATGATATTTTGAAGTACTTTTCTTCAGATGTAAGACGTGAACTTGAAGCGAGGATCCAGTGGATACGCTAGAAAAGAAGTTTCTTAAAGTTCGAGCAGATTTTCCTAGGCTTAAGAGTTCCGCTCCCTTTATCTACTTAGATTCTGCTGCGACAACCCAAAAGCCAGAAGTTGTTATTAGTACGTTGGCATCATTTTATCGAAATACATATGGCACGGTTCATAGAGCTGTGTATAGTGCGGCGCAAGAGGCAACCCGGCTGTACGATGAGGCAAGGGGCTCTATTGCCTGGTTCATCAACGCTGCGGGCCCTGTAGAGGTTATTTTCACTCGCGGCGCCACAGATAGCCTAAATATAGTTGCTGAGAGCCTGACTCAAGTTCCCAAGTCAAAAATCCTGATTTCCGAGATGGAACATCATGCCAATATTGTGCCCTGGCAGCTTGCAGCAGAGCGGACAGGCGCCGCAATTCAAGTGCTTCCAGTAACACAGGAAGGAGCCATCTCTTTAGATTTGTTGAAGAAAGCCCTTTCTAGAGACCATTTCGACGTGGTTTCCATTACGCATGGGTCAAACATATTAGGCACAATCACTCCTATCAAAGAGATTGCAGAGCTTGTACATGGTGCTGGGGCTCTTTTGGTGGTTGATGGAGCCCAGACAGCAGGACATATGCCCATTGATGTGCAAGCGCTTGGATGTGATTTCTTTTGTTTCTCCTCACACAAAATGTGTGGTCCAACATCTGTGGGGGTGCTTTGGGGAAAAAAAGCGCTTCTTGAAAGGCTTCCTCCAACACGTGGAGGAGGGGATATGATTGATCAAGTGACGTTTGAGAAAACTACCTGGAATGATCTTCCCCTAAAGTTTGAGCCTGGAACACCCCCAATTGCAGAAGCTATTGGGTTTGGCGCAGCGATTGAATACCTTCGTAGCCTTGGCATGGATTCGATTCAAGCTTGGGAACAGGAACTTTTCCGCTATTTTCTTGAGAAGAGCAAGGCTATTCCAGAGCTACATCTTGTTGGAACATGTGCTGAGCGCTGCCCCTTGCAGTCTTTTTACATAAAAGGCATTCACCCTCTTGATCTAGCAACGTTTCTTGACTTGAAAGGCATTGCAGTTCGGTCAGGAACCCTTTGCGGACAGCCAATTCTCAAGAAATACGGCCTGACAGAGCTCACAAGGGCTTCTTTTGCATTTTATAACACGAAGGAAGAAATCGATATTTTCTGCGAAGCGCTCACCCGCTCAGTATCGGTTTTGCTCTAAACTCCTTCGCCGATGCGCCCAACTCAGGAAGGGATGGAGCTTCTTTTTCTCCTTCTGGATATCTGCATTCATATACAAGCTCTTGAAACTGGATAAGCCAGATCTTAATTTCCTTTTCCAGTTGCGAGACAAAAGGAATCAGCCCCAAGCATACAATCATCAGAGCAAACCAGGATTTTAACCCCATTCCCAAAAAGGTAATCTGCACATTAGGGGCAAGCCTGTTGATGATGCCCAAAAACGTATCTGTCATGAGAATTGCAAGAAACGCTGGCATAGCAAGCTGTAATGAAAGCGCTGTGAAAATATAAAGAGCATTGATAAGGCGTTCATGAACAGCGCTATGCTCGGCAAGGAAGATAGGGTTAATCCACGTTCCTGGCGGGATAAGGTCGTAGGAGAGGTAGAGAGTGTCCAAAACATAAAATGGGCCATTCATGGCCCAGAAAGTGGAGATAAGAATGAGGTTGTAAAGGGTTCCTACAGGAGAGGTTTGGTTTTGGATTGTCGGGTCATTGGTCATTAAGCTTGCAGCCCCGCGCTGGTGGTCAATAAACAGACCTGATGTAGATACTATGAGGAAGGGAAGTCCTAAGAAAAATCCGAAAATATATCCAAGAAAAATCTCTTTGATCATGAGGAAAAAAAGCGTGATATCAAACGTTGGAGGAGTTGAGATAGTCAAGATTAATTTTGGCAAGAGAACAATCATGAGTGATATCGCCAGTACAAGCTTGACTGGGTTTGGGAGTATTCTTGCCCCAAAAAAAGGTGAAAGACCAACAATTGGCGCTATGCGCCCAATTGCGAGAAAACATAAAGAGAGTACAGAAACAGGCGAGTGCCATACCCTTGATGTTTTTTCGAAGAGTGCGAGATAGTCTAGTCCCACGTATTTACCTCATACACGATGCAAATTTTTCCTTCACTAAGTTACCAAGTTCTTCCTTTTCTTTTTCTTGGTAGTTTGTGGCTTGACAGAGCTCTTGGAATGAACATTTTTTGCAATGACGCCGGTCTTCAGTATAGGGAAACTGAAGAGATGTTGGAGTTGGAAAAATCCCTTCTGCATTTTTTCGAGGATGAAGTTCTAACATGGCTTTAGCGGAAGAGACGATACTCTTTTTGAGCTCCTCAATTTTTGTAGAGTCAATCGGCATTTCCTGCTTGGCACCATATTTTTTGTAACCTTGAGGCCCCTGGGAAAGATAAAAAGGCGAAAGTATCAGTTTATCTAAAGGCACTGAAAAACAGATCTTTGCAGCGATAGCATAGGCAAGAAGCTGAGTCTCAACTTTTTCACTCTCTTGACCGGTTTTCCAATCAAAAATGATCATGAAAGAGTCATCTTGGCGCGCATGCCAGATCAGGAAAAAGTCATACACAACAATTGCTTCGACCCCCTCCTCGAGGCTAAACGTTTGCATGGATTCTATCCCTTTCCATGCGGCCCTTTTGTTCAGTGCGATCTTTTGTAGGCAGGCAGAAGAGTACCAATTATCCACACAGCTTCTTGCCTTTTCTTCTAAAGGGGAGGAGTCAAAAGGCAAGTTATAATAGTGCTCAAGCAGATTTGTATGGTGCTTTGGATGGTTTTTCCACATCTTTTGACTAGATTCTTGTATTCCCTTTTTGACCCCGTTTTGTACATGGATACGCACTTCTTCGAGAGTGGGGAGCCGTTTAGTTGCCTCATATGTCTTTAAACACCACTCTATTGTTTTGTGAACAACTGACCCAACAAACATGCACGCTGGCTGCATGTTTTTCAGCATGTAAAGATAGCTTGCTAGAGGATCCACTTCACTTCTTGAGTCGAAAGAGGTTTTTGGCCATCCTTCCCAGGCTCCATAATAAGTGTACCAGTATTTCTTTCGGCATTCTAGGAAAGTGGCTTCTCTTGAAGAAGACCACCGACACTCATTCAGAAGACGGTTTTTTGCATATATGGTCATAAAGAACCTTTGTCAACTTCGACTTTAGCCTGTATCGATATGATAGAGTTGAAAAGACTTGAGTATTCATCAGTTTGTAGTTTCCTCACATCTTCCATTTTTTTCGATATGTTAGTGACTCTTTCTAGAAGAGATGAAGATTCTTCTCCTTCAAGCCACGTAAGGGAGAAAAGAAGAAATCTATGCGTATGTGCAATAAAGCCTGTAGCTTTTGGCTGTTTTTTTTCTGCGCATATAAGAAGTCGTGCGCTAAGAGCTGAAATCATGGAATAAAGCTCAAACGATGCTTTGTATTTGGAACCAAAGAATTCATAGCTTTTTTTTCCGAAGTCCTCCACATCTCTCATCAGATCAGTTTTTATTTCCTCGTTAAGAAACCACCCAATTGACGTGAGAAGAATCTTTCGAGCCACATGGTGCACTCTTTGTGTTACGTAACGTGCATTTTCGCTTACAGATGAGTAAATCCCTTTACCCCATGAAGCTGTACTTGTTATGCATTCTGGTATAAAAGTGGAGGCACTTGTCCAAAGTTTGCCTATGCTCATACTACTATCCTCCGACTAATTAGGGTCTCAAAAGTGGTAAACTGTTATACTATACCTAAAAGGGACATATATTTTTCGGAGTGTTTTCGTGAAAAAAAAGACCTATTTGATTCTTCTTCGCCATGGCGAGTCTATGTGGAACAGAGACAACCTTTTTACTGGATGGGTGGATTTGCCTCTCTCTAAAAAGGGCATTGACGAGGCTTTCCAAGCAGGAAAAGCACTCGAAGGATTTGAATTAGATATTGTGTTTTGTTCAAGCCTTATTCGGTCCATTATGACGGCCATGATCGCATTGTGTGAGAGCAAGAAAACTCCAGTTATCTTGCACTCAGAAGGGCGTCAAAAAGAATGGGCAAAGATATATTCTGAAAAAGCCATGCAAAATATCCTTCCAGTATATTGCGATGAAGCTTTGAATGAGAGGATGTATGGAGCTCTCCAGGGGCTGAATAAAAAAGAAACGGCTGACAAGTTCGGAGCAGATGTTGTCCATCAATGGCGTCGTGGATATAGTAACAGGCCTCCTGAAGGAGAAAGTCTTGAGTTAACTCTTGAAAGAACACTTCCCTATTTTCAATCCAAAATAGAACCTGTTCTTCGGGAAGGCAAAACAACGCTTATCTCGGCCCATGGCAATTCTTTACGCGCTATCATCAAGCACATTGAAAATCTTGATGGAGACACTATCGTGAAAAGGGAGCTTACCACAGGCCTTCCCTATATCTATGAGTTCGGAGAGGGAGTATATATCCCACAAAAATGAAAAAAAAATACCCAAACAACTTGAAGAATCGGAATTTTTCCGATGAAGAACACCTCAGATTTGATTCCGAAAAAACAGGCCCCCTATTAGACATAGGGGATGTTTTTTCGGGATCAAAGATGAGGTGTTCTGCTAAGGAAAAAACAGATTCATCAAGTAGGATGGGTATGAGATTAAGCAAAGTTCTTGCTGCCTCAGGAGTCGCCTCAAGGCGTGCCTGTGAAAAGATTATCGTGGATGGACGTGTCAGAGTTAATGGAAATCAAGTAATTGTTCCGCAGACGCTTGTTGATCCAACCAGTGACATAATTGAAGTTGATGGCCAAAAAGTTCAAGCAATGCCTCCGAGAGTTTATTTTCTCCTGCATAAACCTTTAGGATATGTTTGCACAAACGATCCTAAGGTAAAAAGGCGTGCTGTTGATCTTATCCCCTATGAAGAACGGCTTTTTACAATTGGGCGGCTGGATAAAGATACTTCAGGCCTTATCCTCGTGACAAATGACGGCCATTTTGCTCATAAACTCATGCATCCTTCTGGAGGCATCCAAAAAGAGTATCTAGTGAAAGTAGATAAAGAACTTTCCCATGATGATCTTGTTGCGCTCTCCCAGGGATGTATGGTCGAGGGCGTGCGTGTCTCCCCGGCCTCTGTAAAAAAAGTGCGCCATGGCACCATGAAGATTGTTGTACACGAAGGCAGGCACCACGAGGTGCGCGCTCTTGTTGAGGCAGCCGGCATGGAAGTCCTAGAGCTTAAGCGCATCCGTATCGGTCCACTTCTCTTAGGAAAGCTTGAGGTCGGCGCCTGCAAGCGCTTGAGCCAGAAGGAAATAGAGACACTGTTCACCTAGAGTTAATGAGAGGAGTTTAGATATGCTTCCCAAAAATAGACAGCCTGTACATCCTGGGGAAGTACTTTTAGAGGAGTTTTTGAAACCATTAGGTTTATCTCAGGAGGAGTTTGCTCAACACTTGGATGGTTCTTGGACTCAGCCTAAAATTAGTGAGATTATCAATAAAAAACGACGTGTTACCGAGGCTATAGCCCTTGATTTTGCAGACGCTCTTGGAACCTCAGCCGAATTTTGGCTCAATCTCCAATGTAAGTATGACCTATGGCACGCAAAGAAGAAGCATGAGCGTATACCTATACTTCCAGATCTCAAGGCTATGGGGATGTAGACGCGCATCTTTGTTACCCATAAGTTTAGTTAAGTAAAGGTATTGTAATTTTTTTTACCACAGAGATCACAGAGCACACAGAGAAATATTCAATTTTTCTCTGTGTGCTCTGTGATCT
>PMZB01000235.1 GCA_003170575.1 Chlamydiia bacterium
GGCTGCTCGAATATTGATCTGTTATTGAAGAGGAGATATATGACCACAATTACTTTAGAGCAATGTCTTTCTCGTAATGCTCAGATTCTTGGGCCTGAATATGCAAACCTTGGAACAACTGAGTATACAGGATGGTTGAATCGCAAGATTCTTCTCGCCTTTGATGAAGAAAAAGGGTGGAGTGTCGTAAAACTGAATTGGATTCAGCTTTTTCTCCGAAATTTTTTAGCGTTTTATAAAAACACACATCTAGCAAATATTATCCGAGCGAGAAACTCTCAGGATATAAAAATCCTGTTTTAAAAGAGATACTAGAAGCGCACTTTCTCAAAAAGTCATTTCCTCTCCTTAAAAAGATTGAGCCTTAAAGGAGTGCCTTATCGCTTAATGCGTCCTGATATGCTACGGAAAGCTTGATTTTGGAGCAAAGATCTGGGCCAAGAATCCCTGAAACTACTCTGAGAGAGGTTTCAGGGGTGTTGCATTCGGAGGAAAGGTGGGCTAAGAAGACATGCTCTAGACTAGAGGATGCAACATCAACAAGAAGTTTCCCTGCAGCTTCGTTGGAAAGATGGCCTGTGGGGCCTAAGACCCTTCTTTTATACAGCTCAGGCCTGTTGGACGCATGAACCATCTCTATCTGGTGGTTTGCCTCTATGTACATGATGTTGCTTGCTTGAAGGTGATGCCGCACCGTATGGGTAACAAAGCCAATATCTGTGCAAATGCCGAGCTTCTTTCCTTCTACTTTGATCGAGAGGCCAACTGGATCAACCCCATCGTGGCGTACAGAGAAGGGGTAAATTTCCATGCCCAAAAATTCAAATAGCTCATCTGTTGTGAAGATTTTGAAACTAGGGCAATCTCCTAATGCCTCCACAATAGCCTCTGCGGTGGCATAGTTTGCGATGATGGGAATGGAATACTTAAAAGCCAGGGATTTAAGCCCGCTAATATGGTCGTGGTGCTCATGCGTGATAAAGATTGCTTTTATGTCCTCTAGCGAGGTTCCCAGGGCGCAAAGTCTTTCTGAGAGCGAGCGGGCGCTTAAGCCTGCGTCAATGAGCAGAGACCCGTTTTTTGTTTTTAAAAGAGACGAATTGCCTTTTGACCCAGATGCGAGCGGGCAGAAAAAACTCATATTAGGTTTCCTCTGAGTACTCTTCTTCCGATGAGCTTCCATTTGAACTGCCCTTGGGGAAGAAAACACGTCTGGGGCGAGCTCCTTCTTGAGGGCTTACAATACCCTGGAGTTCGAGCTGGTCCATGAGGCTTGCTGCGCGTGCATAGCCAACCTTTAGTTTGCGCTGGAGAAATGTTGTGGAGGCATTTCCTGTAGAAAGCACGATGCTTTTGGCTTCTTCATATAAGTCATCAAGCTCCATGTCCTCCGCATCTGCTGAACTCATCCCCAATTTATCGAGGGACTCGATCGTATATTTTGGCGGGTGCTGCGCTGTGATCGAAGAGATCACTTTATTGATCTCTTCATCGCGCACAAACACGCCTTGCGCGCGAATGAGCTGCGAGCTTCCAGGCAGCTGAATAAGCATGTCGCCATTGCCAAGAAGGGTTTCGGCGCCTATATCATCAAGCACGATTTGGCTATTTATGCGGCTTGCGACTTTGAAGGAGATGCGCGCTGGGAAGTTTGCTTTGATAAGCCCTGTGATCACTTCGCGGGAAGGCCTTTGTGTTGCAACAATCAAGTGGATTCCCACGGCGCGGGCCATCTGGGCGATGCGTGCAATAGGCGCTTCAACATCCTGGTTTGCCACCATCATAAGATCTGCAAGCTCGTCAATAATCCCTATGATATAGGGCATATGTTTTGGTATCTCAACATGTGCCTGGGACTCTTTTTCTGCGTCTATTTTGCGTTTGTTGAATGCATCAATATGCCTTTGCGTAGTAATTCGCAGGATCTCATAGCGCTTCTCCATCTCGCGCACAAGCCAGTTGAGCGATGCTGCCGCTGTATGCGGCTCGGTAATAACGGGCGCTAGCATATGTGGCAGCTCGGAATAGGGAGTGAGCTCTACCTTTTTCGGATCAATCATTAAAAAGCGTATTTCATCAGGACGGGCAAGCATCAGAATCGACATGACAATCGAGTTAATGCACACAGATTTTCCTGATCCAGTTGCCCCTGCAATGATGCAGTGAGGCATTTTAGTGAGATCCGAGATAACAAGCTCGCCATTCACAGATTTGCCAAGAAGCATGGGGATCTTAAAAGGGGAGCCGCGCTGCTGATAGGCAGCGAGCACTTCCCTGAAACTCACTTCTTGGGCTACCGCATTTGGTATTTCTATCCCCACAGCAGCTTTTCCGGGGATTGGGGCAATGATGCGAATGGATTTTGCTTCCATGTTAAGCGCAATATCATGCTCGAGGGTCTTTATCTTGCCTACCTTCACACCAACGGCTGGGTGCACCTCGTAGAGCGTAATTGTGGGGCCGCAATGAATCTGGCCCACCTTTGCTTCTATACCAAAGTTCATCAGCGTTGCTTCCAAAAGGTCTGCTTTTCCTTTGAGCTCCTCTTTCAACTCTGAAAGATCGATTTTTTTGGACGCGTTAAGTAGATCCGTAGAGGGGAGTATGTAGGAAGAAAAATCAGTAGGTTTTTTAAGGGGAATAACAGCTCCTGCAGGCGTATTCCAGATAGCGTCTGTGCCAAGAGAAATATGCCTTTTCTTTGGCGGCTCATTAACTGGAATTTCTTCCTCATCGCCAAAGCGAACAAACCTTTCTGGTTCTTCCTCTTCTTCTTCCTTTTCAGAGCGCTTGCGCTCCTTTTTTGGCGGAGCCTCTTTCTTTTCAGACCAAAGAGTTGAGAGATCCACATTGAAGAGAAGCACAAGGCTGATAAAAAGGGCAGTACAGGTAAAAAGCGCTGTGCCAATAAGGCTAAAAACCTTTTCAAGGGCAAGGTAGGGGATGTGTTGATAAAGAACTGTCATTGGCACTCCTCCAAGAGGAAATTGCCATGCGTTTGACGGAACACTCAAGAATTTATGCCAATATTCCTGAACTGAGGGAAAAAGTATTCCGAGCAGGCATAAGAGCATAGATAAGGAAAAAAGGGTTGTGAGGGCAGCGAAAAAGTGTTTTCTGGAAGAGTACTCAAGATTTTGCCGGAGCAAAATAAAACTTAATGTTCCTAGACCAATAACACCCAAAAGGCCAACAGGGCCAAACAAGAAGAACCAGAAATAGGCGCTTACATAGCCGAATATACCAAACAGATTATGGGACAGGCTGTTAGCATGGAAGGAAACAAGAGAGGCTGCCTGACTTAAAGTGAGAGCTCCCAGTAAAATTCCAAACAACTCAGGGTGATTTTTCCAGCGCGAAAAATTCATAAGAAGAGCTCTCCACATGATTTCTTCTTCGGATGATTACCTGAGCAGAGCTCTTTTGTCAATACCTTACGCTTCAACTGCTTGAGGACGATTTTCCTTCCACAGGTCAATTTTATACTGCTCGATTTTATCGGCAAGTCTTTTAAGAGGAGGGCAAAAACCATCGCATAAAGGCACCATCTCGATAAGGCCTTGAGGGATCTCAACAAGAGATTCAAAAATATAGCTATGGGAAGCTTTGATTTTTTTATCAATCTCAGATATCGGGACGTGGGCCAATTTCATCGTACGGAGGGAAATCTCTGAAATTCCTCCACCAATTGTACCTGTACACCCTCGTACAGATCGTAAAGCTCCCGTGAGAAATGAAAAGAGAGGGGTAAAACGCCAGTCATGCAAAAATCCACTTTTGTAGAACTCTCCTTTAAATCGATGAGCAAGAGTATCCCAGTTCCAGGCAATCGCGTTTCCTATAAAGGGTTTTGTCTCTACCATTCCGCGAATGA
>PMZB01000164.1 GCA_003170575.1 Chlamydiia bacterium
GCGTACCTACTCCGAATCTCAGGACTATAATACTTACAAGAGCATATGAAGAAAAGTTTTCTGCATCCAAATCGAAGGACGCATTAGTTGCATAGAAAAATCCACAGCAATCTCCCAAATGAATACGATTTTATGGAAAAAAATTTAAACCAAAAAGGTCTTAAAACGCCCATGACGTCATATAGTTTATGAAAGTTCAGGAAAAAATTTCTTTACTATGCTCCCGAGAGATTGAAATGGGCGTCCAAGCTAGATCTCTCAGAAGGAGGAGTTCTTATTTTGATGGCTGTGTGCAGCTTTTCTAACATGTACCGATCATCACCAGTGACATTTTGGAAAATGCCTTCGGCTTGAAGCGCTTTATCCAGAATCCGCTTCCACGTTTGCTCTAGAGAAGAGGGCTTTTTTAGGGTGAGGAGCTTTTGATGAAATGCTTGAAGGGTCTTTAGCGGGTTCTGGGGCAGGATTTCGACCGTGAGGGATTTCATCAATTTTACGGTCTGATAGGTAACTGGTGTTGCGAGAATAGCGCCAAAGGGACTTTGAATCTCAAGTAATTCAGGCAATTGGCCAGGCATGTTTCTCACAGCCATGTCAGTCGCTTTTTTCACTTGCTCTGTCAGCATGTAGTCTGATTTGGGATAAATAGAAACAACTGTGGACCCGCCAGGAGCAAAGGTTGCTTCTGGAGCGGATGAGGAAACTTCTACACCGCTTCTTTGTTGGAAAAAGGCGCCTCTCAAAAAGTTCAGAACGGAAAGAACCATTTTCCAAGGCCAACTAATGAGCGATTGTGCGGGAATATGAGTCATTTGTCCTGGTTTTGCTCTGATCCATGCATGTTTTGCTTCAGACCCATATCCCATCCATCCAAAATCTTTTCCTACTTCCACGTCTCCTGGAGGCACAGTAACGCCAATATTGGCAATACTGGTAGCCGCAATAAACACATGAAAGGAGGCAAGACTTTGATCTGCGTGTTGCACCATCATTACTTTTCGATCATTTGTTGCAAGAATGGCTGGTTCCCTCCGGATAGCAGGGATGCTTACCGAAGAGAGGGTACTTCCTGCGATATTAATCGTAGAACTTGCGTCGTTTTCGAAAAATTTAATATCCCCCTTGAATTCATCCTTGAGCACTTTGCAGCACTCTTCACGAGATAAAACCTTAGCATCTGCAGTCGCAAAATAATGATGAATATCGGAAGGCGTCAACCGCTGAATAACCGCAAATGTATCATGCTTGTTTATGAAAGAGGCCATAGCTCCCAAAAGAGCCTCTTGCGCTTGCGTTTTTGTTGTGCAGGATCCTAGAGGCGCATATCCCCCAAAAAGGTCGTGCAGAGTAAAAGGGGCTTTTCCTTGGTAACCAATCTCCTCTTGTTCATCAGGGCTTTCTGAAATAATCTTCCCACGGATTGTGCGAGGAGTATCAATTGTCCCTGCAGGGCAATCTAAAATCGTATTTTGAGCAAAAGCATTGGAGCAGATGATCTGAGCATGTTCATCTGACAACTCCTCTCGAACCTTACTCCTTGCTTCCATAAACGGGACAAGAAGAAGATCCTTCATTTGATCGGTGATAGGACGGGTAAAAGATTCTTGAAAACTTTTCGGCTCCCGAACAGAGTACCCAAACACCTCAGAGAAGCTATAGAGCTTCCCGCCAACATCAAGCCAAAGATCTATATGAAGGTTTTTGAAAAATTTTACTGTTCTTCGCACACTTGTCACCTTGCGCGAAGAACCAAATCGCCACGCTTCAACTTTTGTAATAATCTTCTCTAGCTCATGCCTTCCAACAAATTTGTGCCGATACAGAAGATCAATGATCTTTCCTCTCAAAACATTGGCTTTTTTAAGCACTTGTTTTTCACACAAGGATTTAACCTCTTCTCCAGTCAGTGGGCCTTGCTTTTGTTTCAAGGTTTGGGCTTCCTGAATAAACTGTGCGATCTTTTTGTATTCAACAAGAAGAACATCTTTTTCAGAAATTTCAGGCGTTTGTTTTCCTTGGACCGTGAGCTCGTTTACATCAATACGCTGCAGATTAAGATCAGAAAATGTACGTTCTTGAAAGAGGCTGTTATATACTTCAAGAAGATCGTTTGCCTGGACAGCGCTTTCTACATTCTCCTCTTTCTGGACTTTTAAAAATTCCCTCTTGATTCTTTCAAAAATTTTCTTTAATTTTTCCGCATCTTCAGGCTTATAGCTTTGAGCAACGTTTTTTAGCACATCTTTTAAGCCTGCATATCTATTAAGCTCTGAATTCAAGCACTCAAAGAGATTTCCTAGCAGCCTTCGAAAAAAAGAGGGCTTATCCCCTTTTGGGGATACTACTACCTGTTTTCCACCTACACTTAAGCACTCAATTTGCGTGTCTTCATGGGCGGCCCATTGAAACAGTGCATCTACTTGATTAATCATCTTTGAGGATCTCACGCTAACAGGGTTTCAAGTTGTCTGTAGGCTATTTTTCCCGTTCCACTTAGCGGAATCTCATCAACAGTGACTACACGATCTATACGAACAAGATTTGCAAAGCCTTTTTGGCGCAGCAGGCTATTAACCTCCATGGGCACTAGATCTTTTGTAGAAAAAAGAACGATGCGCGGACGCCCCTCTTTGCTTTCCTTGGCACATACGGCAAGCTGCGGCCCTTCACCGCTTCCCATATGCGCCTCTTCCATAAGCGCCGCCTCAATAGCGCCAAGGCTGATCATCTCCCCGCCAATCTTGATAAAGCGCTTAAGCCTCCCTGTGATTACAAGAGTACCTTGAGGCGTGCAAATGCCTAAGTCTCCAGTCACATACCACCTAATCCCCGCTTCCTCAAAGAAAGGAGATTTCACATCTTTTTGAAGATACCCCTGAAATACATTGGGCCCTGAAGCCAGGATCATTCCTGCTTCGCCTTGGGCCGCTTTTAAAGAAAAATCATCCTGATGAACGATTTGGAGAGATACCCCTGGAATGGGTTTGCCAACCCCCATTTCTCTTGCCCCTGAAGCATTGATAGTTAACACAGGCGCACACTCAGTAATCCCATATCCTTCAAGATACTGCGCATTGGGCGCGACCACAGGAACAAGCGTAAAAAGCTCTTCTGGAGGCTTTTCTGCTCCAGAAACCACAAGGCGCACAAACGGGAAGGGGTCAGCTTTTCCTTGGCGCAAAATATTTATCAGAAAAGAAGGCGCACTACACATAATCGTGGGTTTCCACTTAGTCAGAGCACGTACTTGCATACCAGCATCGGCTGGGTTTGGCGAAAAAACGGTTTTGACCCCAGCTAAAAGCGGAAGCAGCCCTGTTAACGAAAAGCCAAATGAGTGAAAAGGCGGAAGTGAGCTTAAGAAGATATCGGTTGTAAAAAGTTCGATGCATTGAAGAGAGGCTCGCATATTTGTGACAATATTATTATGCGTCAAAGGCACGCCCTTGGGCATGCTCTCCGTGCCGCTTGTGAAAAGGATGACTGCTTCTGACTCCGGACGCAGCCGGGAGATCTCCCCTAAGCATCCGAACCAGGAAAGAATTGTCGTGGGAAGATAGGCTTTTACTGGGGATGACAGAATGTGCCACCAGGAAAAGGTCGCGCGCAGCTCCTCAAGCACCACAAGAAGATCCTGAATTGGTGTAAGATCCACATTTTCCAATCGGTCCAGGAAGGTCCAGGAAGTGAGAACCGCTTTTATTTCAGAAAGCCCAACCACAGATTCAAGATGCCTTCCTCCTACTGTCCAATTAATCATGACCGGCACCTTGCCAGCAAGCTGACAAGCCAGGATAAGTAAATTCGCTCCAATAGATGCAGGAAGCAAGATCCCGATGCGTTTCCCAGGCAGTTTTCCCAGCTCATGAACAAGCAGAAGGAGTCGTGATTTGAGCGTATGGTACGTGACTGGACCATTCAATGGATCAGTAGCTATGATATGAAAAAGCCTCTTGTCTGCAGTCTCCAGAAATACTTGTGGAATGGTTTTTTTATCGTTGAAATGAATCTTTTCTTTTTTGGGAGTCTTTTCCCAGGACTTTGTATCCCAATCAAACTCAGGGATTTTTGCCGCTTCTAGCTGGTTTGTGGCAGCAAGAAGTACGTGTGTTACCGTGCCTAAGCTCTGTGGGTCTATCGATTGGACCTCATATCGTGTTTCAAGAAAGGTAATAAGCTCTGCAATATTCAGCGAATCTAGGCAAAGATCAGCTGTGATATGTTTTCGGAGGGTAACTTCCTCTATTGGCACATGCGCAAGCTCTGCTAATTTTGCTATAACTTCGTGCTCCACCTCTTTTGGAATCCCCTTCTCTGAGAGATCCTCTTGTTTTTCTTCCATAACCCGTGGAAGCTGCCCACCCCAGGGAGAATAAGGTACAATTGTGAGAGGCTCTCCCTTTGATTCTGTATGCGCATAGGGCTTGTTGTACCATTTCTCTAAGTAGCGATTGAGCACAAATTTTGTTTCTGTTCGTGGAAGATCAAGGGGGGCAATCTCAAACTCGATCGTTACATTTCTTCGCGGCAGGAAAAAAATACAAGCCTTTAACATGTCCACAAAGGAACGTTTCATCATTTCCAACAAGTCAACTTGTCTGCCATTGGTATACGCTCGAGAGAATCTACTTCCCCACAAGCCGCTCAAGCGCATGAGAATGACACGTGTATCTGGATTTTTTACCAAGAGATCATGTACAGCAAAAGTGCCTCCAAGAATCTCTCTGGATATCTTTTTTGTCATTCCCGCCGGGTAAATTAAAAACGCTTGTCCCTCTTTTAGCCCTTCATCAACCGCCTTTAACGTTCTGTCTAATCTCGAAAGCTTCAGAGGATTAATTCCTGTGGAAAAATTTGGCACAGGAAGCGCTCGTATAAGACGCATAATCCAGTTAAACAATGGATTAAAAAACATGTATTCAGTCACGAGAGCGCGAACGCCGTAAGGCGCAAGAACGGGGAAGGCAATCATCAAAGGATCGACCAAGATAGCCGGATGGTTAGGAAGAAAAAGAGTTCCTTGGCTGTTTGTCTTCATGGCCTGCTTGACTTTATCTAGGCCAACATAGGTCATCTTATATCGAAGACGAAACAGTATTTTTACTACCCCCAAGGCAATTTGAATAAATAGCTTTTTCACCTTTCTACCTCCACGAGTTAAGGGAGTGTATTCTGGCGAAATCATCGCTAAAGCTCAAGAGGGAAAAAGCGCATGCCAAGCAAATATCGAAGAAATGATACAATGATATGAACATCAGGCACAGCTATTCAATTATTTAAAAGTGTCGAATCTTCCTGTAGGTTTGTTGGTGAATTTTAGACGAAGGAAATTGGAATATAAGAGATTGCATAGAACAGAAATTCCATTTTAGCTCATAAAAATTTCTATCATTCATATCATTCTATCATGAATATCATTGTTCGCTCTCTTGATGAC
>PMZB01000239.1 GCA_003170575.1 Chlamydiia bacterium
CCATAATATATATAATTTTGTAACAAATTAACGGATATAGAGAAAATTATCCGAAGTTTTATAGTCCCTATGCTTGGATCCAGAATCTGCCGACCCCATCATAGCGAAAGCTGTGGATATATTTTTTTTCGGCAAGCGCACTGACAACACGGTAAAGCCATGCCTCCTTCTCTTCTTGGGCTGAGATTATCCAATTGCCTGGTGGAAGGCCAGCCTCTATAAAACGCTGAGGAAATTGCTTGTAAGACGTGCCAATCAGAAAATATCGTTTCGCTTTTATCGAGGCTTTTTCTGTACTTTTCTCGTCGATGATATCGTTAATCATTTTCACAACCTTTTCAACTACTTCTTTCATCGTTATTTCTATTCTTTTCATTGCCTTCCAATCATCTGTGGGACAGTCCACTACCGTCTTTTCATTCAAGTCCAGCCCTAATTCTTCTGGCTTCACATCCAAATGCTCGCTTCCAGTTACAATGTGGTGCTCTGTGTGAAATTCTTCCAACGATCGCTCTTTTGCAAGCTCTTCTAGTCTCCTGCGTCGTAGTCTTTCCTCTTCTTCAGCTGAGATTTGAACCCCCTGTTTTCGAGCTTCATCAAACACGACATCAACAAGCGATTCAGGAACACACCCCAACAGCCCAGGCCTGTTCTCATCTTCACCCCAGAGGCCAATCGCACAGCCACTCGCCTCTTCTAAATCTATCATCACAATGCGACGAGGCTGCCCTGGTTGGGTGGGTTCAATTGTTGGCAAATTTCTCGGTGCAATATCACTCAAGTTCAGCTTCACTATAAGCGCAACCACCGCGCGAATGGTTTTCTCAAATTCCTTTGGTTGCTTTAAAAGAATCTCTTTCTCTTCACTCCCTGTTTTGTTAATATCAAATTTTTCTTCTGCAATTACAACGTATTTGTGAGCTTTATGTTGAAATTCAACCAATTTAGTTGAAGGAATGACGGCCAGGGCTATCTGATCAGTCATGCAAATTCGCTTCGCTCGCACCGATCTTTTATACCGCTCCTCAGTCATCACCTCAAGATCTTTTCCGCCTCCGGTTCTAAACTCTAGACCAGTAAAGTCTCGATGCAATTTAAAGACTACCGAAGGCAGACTTGTGAGGCTGAATATGAGGTTATTAGTCTGTGAAATCCATCTAATTCTCGGGTCGTTTCCTTTTGATTTGATAACATCAAAAACGTTTGATAATTGTTGGTTGATGTCTTCGGGTAGAACAATCCCCGCTTCAAGGGCTGTTCGAGCTTGTGTTTTGGTAACTGTTATCTTCTCTTTGACACCTTCTGCTTGCGGTTCATTGGGGCGAACAATCCGAAAATGATGCTTTGATCGAAATATTGCCTTGGCTATAAGAACACCAATTGGTACAACTACGGTAAGACAAGAGAGGAATTTCCATACTTTCGACATTGTTGAAACTTTTTCATCTACCAGGACGCCGGTATCATTTTCTGGATTAACTAAACAAACCTTTCTGTTACCCCAATTAAAATAGGAATCGGCCATTTCTAGGGCTTCTTGCCCAATATTCTTATAACTACTATATCTGATTGGAGTAAAAAAACTGGGCTCAACCATAAAAATCCTTGATCAATATATAAAAAAGTCTTTATATACATACATAACCGTTCCGGAAAAATAGAACAACAAAAATTTTAAAAGAAGTACTTCTACCCTGATAACTGCTAGAAGAGGAAGCGGGACATCATGCCTTAACCAAGTGCGGAGTTCAACTCAGAACCGAAAAAGTCAATTTTCAGAGATTAGACGCCTGCGTCCTCAAACACAGAGACAAAGATTGCTGACCAATCAAGGTTGCCTCTCATTTTTGCAAGACTTGTTAAGAGGCGGTTGTGCAGAAGACTCGCTACTGGCATGGGAGTTTTTGCTAGATTTGCATGCTGGAGCAGAAGGTTTATATCTTTCGCGCCTAACTCCATGCGAAACCCGCCCTCCTTAAAATTACGCTCAAGAAGTCTTTTCCCATATCCTTTAACCACGGGCGAGGGCAATAAACTTTCTGACAGCATGGTGTAGAAAGCTTGAGGATCTACGCCGCTTTTTTGAATGAAGGCAAACGCTTCTGCCAAAATCTCAACATTTGCCAGGATCAAGAAATTCCCTGCAATTTTCACGCAATTTACCTTTTCGGGAGTGTCTCCAAAGTCAAATACCTTTTGTCCCATAAATTGCAGATAAGGAAAAACGGTTTTCTTGGCCGTGGCTTCTCCTGCAACGCAAATAGTAAGCCTTTGCTCTGCTGCGGCATCAGGACGCCCAAACACAGGAGCAGAGAGAAGCGTAATGCCTTTCTTTTGATGCTCAATTTGAAGATCGTGAATTAAGGTAGGAGAAACAGTACTCATTGAGACATGGATGCATCCTGGCTTTCCAGTTTCTAAAATGCCCTTTGGTCCTACTGTCACAGCTTTTAATGCTTCATCGTTAGCAACCATGGAAAAGATAAGGGAGGTTTTAGTGAATAGATCTTTAGGCGACTCAACAAGTTCAGCTCCCTCTGAAATAAGGCTAGAAGCCTTTTCTTTTGTGCGGTTATAGAGAAAAAGCATAACTTTATTCTTCATCAAATTTCGTGCCATAGGAGTACCCATAGCTCCAAGTCCGATAAAGCCGGCGGTTGTCATACGTTCCTCCACTTAATCAAGCGTCTCAATAAACAAAGTTTTTGCTCCGCGAATGGAGACTTCTTTCACAGTCATCTCAAGGGGGCCAAAGCAAAGGATGTCTCCAGGGGAAGGTTTATGGCCAAGAAGCTCTTCCACAAGTTCGCCAAAGGTGGTTGCAGAAGTGGGCGGAAGCCCGAGTTGATATTTTTTTGCAAACTGTGAAAGCGTTTCATCGGCAAATACTGTTTTTTCAATGTGGATAAGCGATGGCTCTCTGCCCATATCCTGGATAAGTTCATCTACAACATCCTCAAGCGTAAGCATCCCTGAGACGTTGCCCTGAGGATCTACTACAAGGGCAACTTGAGCATTGTCCTTTTTTAAGTGAAGCAGAAGATCAATAGCATTGGTCTCTTCGCTGATAAAGGTAGCTGCATGGCTAATGGAACCAATAGAAACTTGTTTTTCTCCAGAGAGGTCCCACGCCTGAATATATCCCACAATCCCGCCGCTTTTATTACGCACAAGCGCGAAGTCGGCTTTATTTTTCATAAGCTCCGCTTGGGCGTGATGATAGGAGAGAGCAGAAGAGAGCTGGAGGAACTTATTAAGGGGCGTCATAAAGGTTGAAACAGGCTTTTCTCGAAGCGAGAAAACCTTGCTTACAAGCGTTTCATGGGCCGCTTTATCAAAGTAACTGCGCTTTCTTTCTTGCAGAAGCTCTCTTAATTCGTCTCGCTGAAGGCGAAGAGGTATTTTTTGTTGAGGTTTTTTAAAGACAAGGATGCGTATCTTTTGAAACAAGAAGTCAAAAAATAGGGTGATTGGAGCCAAGAGCCGGCTTAAGAACCAGACAATAGGGATCCCAAGCTTTGCCATATGTTCTGGGTGCAGTCGTGCAGCAAACATAGGGATCAGCTCTCCCACAATAAGCACATAGGGAAGAATGATGATAGGAGAATAGTCAGGGTTGATGTTAAGCGTAGAAAAAAGCTGGCGCATTGCCTCAGAGCCCATGACCAGAGCTACATTAACTCCAATAAGCGTTGTTCCAAAGAGAAGTATCGGATTATCCAGCATCTGTTTAATCCAAAGAGCATGCTTGCTTCCCATACTGATCGCAAGAGACAGGCGCAACCGATTAAATGAGATGCAGGCCATCTCCTGCATGGAAAAGAAGGACATGAGGGTTATCCAAAAAAATGCAGAAATACCCCAAAACCAGGCGTCATATGTCATAAGATGCCTCGCTTGGGAGTATTCTTTCCATTTTTTCTTTGGATGAAAACTTGCAAGACCATCTTTTCATTGGCCGAAAGAACTTTAAAAAGCAGGTCAGTTGTGGGAAGGGAAGTTCCTGCCTGAGGGATCATATCCAGAACCTCTGCAAGATATCCTCCAAGCGTTGCGGCATAAAACCGGCTTTCAAGAGAAGTACCAAACAGTTCATTCACTGTCTCCAGTGGTGTTGTCCCGGGAAGGGTGATTGATGTTTGCTTTGGACGAAGCGAGGGCGCTTCTTTTGCGCCAATCTTTGCGGAGAATCCAAGAATTTCCTGAAGAAGCGGAGCCCATTCAATATATCCAGAAATACATCCATGCTCATCAATCACACAGGCCATCACAGCTTTTCTCGATGAAAATTCCTGGAGCAGTCGTGTTGCAGTCATGCTCTCAGGGACAAAAAACAACTGCTTTGCAGCCTGCTCTAAAAGCGGGTCTAAGGATTCTCCGCGAGCGCTTAATGCTGTCGTGTTTGACAGAACGCCGATCGGCCTATCTGTTGTTTCATCGACTATCAGGAAGGACGTAATCTTGGAAGAGCTAATAAGTTCTTTTACAAAGGAAAGAGAAAGTTCTGAGCGCTTGATAGCATGCATCTCTGAACGAGGAGTCATCAGCTCGCGGGCCATCTTTTTTTCGAATTGAAGAGTGTGTTTCACCAGGCTTGCTTCCGCAGAGGAGAGTATTCCTTGTGCCTCACAGGTAGTTATGGCTGTTTCTAGCTGCTTTGAGGAAAGAGGCGGCTCTTGTTTCAGAAAAAAGAATAACATTCTTGAGGCCACTTCAGCAAAAGAGGTGACAAGGCGTTCAAAAGGGGCCATCACACGCTCTATAGTAACGAAAAAGGACGCTGTATGGGTGGCGATAGTTTCATTCCAGAGCATGCCAATGTATTTTGGCAAAAATTCACCGAAGAGGAGAATTAAACCAAGCGGTACCCCAACTTTTAAAAGCCACCCGCCGCCCCATAGGCCAAAAAGGTCTGACGCAGCGTTCTGGAGGAAGATGTCAGCGATATTATCCAGCATGAAGATAAGCACAAGAAGATATTGTGAACGTGCAAGGAGCCAAGCTACATGTCGGCAGCGTGGATCAGCGCTATGGCGCCAGGAATGAATCTTTGAACTAGAAAGAGAAAAAAACGCGGTTTCTGCAACAGAAAAAAATCCTGACAGAAGCGTCAAGACAACAAGAAGAAAGGTGAGAAAAAAAACTATGTTCACTCTGTTTTTTCACCTGGACTAAACACTATCTTAAAACTCCCCTTAGGGATTCTTCCTAATTCAGTGATGATGGCGTACTCATCTGCTGCTGGATCTGCAAGAGACGCCACCATCTCTGAAAGCTCTTGATTCTGCTTTCTTAAAGACTCTTTTTCTCTGTTCAATTCGTTGCATCGCTCTTGGAGCGGTTCCTCTGCCATGCCAAGCTGATGCGCTGCATAGGTATACACAAGAAGTGCAATAACAGTATAGGCCATCAAGTAAAAAAGTGATGGAGCTACAGTCTGAGGAGGGTCAACGACAAGTAGTGAAGAGCCTTGATTCATACCTTTGGTCCAACAACGCCTTTTTCTTGGTACATATATTTGCCGCCGCGGTCAGCATAGGATATTTCGCAAGCTTCTCCTTCAAAGAAGATAACTTGGGCCAACCCCTCATTTGCATAAATCTTAGCAGGAAGGGGAGTCGTGTTTGAAATCTCGAGCGTCACATATCCTTCCCATTCAGGTTCAAAGGGCGTCACGTTCACAATAATGCCGCAGCGTGCATAGGTTGATTTTCCAACGCAAAAGGCGAGCACATTTCTAGGGATCCTAAAATACTCAACACTTCGTGCGAGCGCAAAGGAGTTTGGGGGGACAATGCACTCCTGCGCCTGTACATAGATGAACGCATCGTCCTTAAAATGTTTAGGGTCAACAACAGCATTTCTGACGTTGGTAAATACTTTAAATTCATCAGCCACTCTCAAGTCATATCCGAAGCTCGAGCAGCCATAGCTTACAACTTTGTTTCCTTCTTCATTATACCGAACCAAATGATCCACAAAAGGTTCAATAAGTTGCTTCTCTGTAGCTTTCTTCTTAATCCATATGTCAGAACAAATCATGAAAAACTCCCTTTCTACAATATTGTGGGCGATATTCCTCTGCTTGAGGGCGCTTATCGCAGGGTTGGTACTATGTGCCATGATACGAAGTAGGCGGTTTTTACCCAAGTGTTCTGAACAGCTAGCTCAATCTTCTATTTTAAGCCTTTTCCGAGCGCTCTCTTGATTTTGCGCATTAACAGCAGCTACCTTGAACTTTTTAGCTGATCTTTTCAATTTCAGATGATCAGTATACTGAAGCTTTGCATCTGGTGAGATAATATCAACGAGTTTAGATCCTTTGTAAACCCGATAGTATGTGACACCTGTTGATTGGCTTGGCTTCCAAACTGCTCTCAAGAGCCATTTTTTGGTATAGTGGAGCCTTCTTGCTAAGGTTCCACGAAAATGGGTGGGGGCTGATGGAGTAATTTTTTCCGCTGCTTGAATAATTTGGTTTGTTCCGTTAGATCTTTGCCACACGGTGACGATTACATTGCCCACCGGATCTGTGGCAACTTGAGGATTTGAAGCATTTTCTCCTGAGATAGATAGGTCATCAGGCGTTGCTTGCCAAGAGCCTTTAAAAGGTTTTGTCGAGGCCTGAATAATAAAGTTGGATCCATCAGACCTTGACCACACCGCTGTTGCATTGCCCGCACAATCTTCAGTCACTTGCGGGGTAATCGCGCTTTGTCCTGGGGAAGATAGGTTATCAGGCGTTGCTTGCCAAGAGCCTTTAAAAGGTTTTGTCGAGGCCTGAATAATAAAGCTGGATCCATCAGACCTTGACCACACAGCTGTTGCATTGCCTGCACAATTTACGGCAACTTGAGGGGAATCAGCATTTTGTCCTGCGATAGAAAGGTCATCAGGAATTGGTTGCCATGACCCTCTCCTTGATTTACTAGAAGCCTGGATAATAAGGTTCCCTGATTCATCAAACCTTTCCCACACAACGGTCGCATTGCCTTTAGGATCCACTGCAATTTGGGGAACAAAAGCATCTTGTCCATTGGCAGATAGGTCATCAGGAGTTGTTTGCCAGGACCTTCCGAATGGCTTAGTAGAGGCTTGTATGATAAAGTTTGATCCATTAGACCTTTCCCACACAGCGGTCGCATTGCCTTTAGGATTCACTGCAATTTGAGGGTCATTAGCATTTTGTCCATTGGCAGACAAGTTATCAGGAGTTAGTTGCCAGGACCCGCCGAATGGCTTAGTAGAGGCTTGTATGATAAAGTTTGATCCATTAGACCTTTCCCACACAGCGGTNNGCATTGCCTTTAGGATCCACTGCGATTTGTGGGACATCAGCGTCTTGTCCTGTAAGAGAAAGATTATCAGGTGTTGGTTGCCACGCCCCTCCAAAAGGCTTTGTTGATGCCTGAATAATACTGTTTGATCCATCAAATCTTACCCATACAGCAGTAGCATTGCCTAAACGATCTACTGCAATTTGAGGCTTTATAGCTTCTTGTCCTGCGATAGACAGGTTGTCAGGAGTTGGTTGCCAAGAACCTCCGAATGGTTTGGTAGAGGCTTGAATAATAAAGTTTGCTCCATCAAACCTTGACCACACAGTGGTCGCATTGCCTGCGGGATCTATTGCAACTTGAGCATTTATGGCATCTTGTCCTACGACAGAGAGATCTACAGAAGAAGTCCAGTCTGCCTGCAGGTAACTGAAGAGTATAAAACAACTAAGACAAATATATTTTGCAAGGGAACATTGCATACACGTCTCTCCGTTGAAGGGTTTTTTTTTCTTGAGACAAGTTCATAACGTGCAATAGTCGATTC
>PMZB01000220.1 GCA_003170575.1 Chlamydiia bacterium
ATATTATGTTGCATGTCAACATGGCCATTTTGCCGCTCAATACTCTCTGACAGTAGAAGAAGGTCATCCTCCCAAAGAGTTTGTGGATGAGCGGGGGTGGACGCCACTACACTTTTATGTTCAATATGGAAATAGCTTTGAAGTAGATAGGTTTCTTTACAGCCAGCCCCAAGACATTCTTCTTACGACAAAGGATGGAATGACTCTTGCTGCCATAGCTGCGAAATCCGGACAAGCAAAAGTACTTAAAATGCTTGCCTATGAGATGGAACAACGAGAAATCTCTTTGGAGACGCAGTACCAAGGCAAACACTTATTTGTCGCCGCTCTAGAATCGAGGGATATTGATACAGTAGACGCGATTTGTTTTAACACACCTACAGTAAATGTTCCCTTAGATGCAGAGAAGAGAACCCCTGTTCATTATGCTGCCATGTGGGGGGACGTTGAACTTTTCGATCTATTCCGAAGAAGAGAGGGTGATTTATACTTTCTAGATGCCCATGGCAAAACCCCAGTTCATTATGCTTTTGAATATGGCTGGGAGGATCTAATCGATTACCTCTTAGAGCCGGACAGAGAAATAGAGCTGCCAAAAGATATTTTATGCTGCGTTTCAAAAACAGTTTCCAGTCATATCATCCAAAAAATATTGCCAAAGGTCGATATCAATGCGAAGGATCCCATCTCCAAGAAAACAGCCCTTTCCCTTGCAGTCGAGGAAAATAATTTCCAACTCTTTCAGATACTCTGTACCAATGGCGCAGACCATACAATAGCGGATGAAGAAGGCTTCACCCCATTTCTGCTCGCTGCAAAGCTCGATCGAGTTTTGTATGTTTCACGGCTTTTTGAAAAATGCTCACTCCAAGAAACACAAGAGGGAATGAATGCTCTTCATATTGCATCATGGCTTGGAAATGAACGTACGGTCACATTTTTGCTAGACCATGGAATAGATCCTTTGAAAAAAACTCCTTCTGGCAAAACTGCAAGAGAGTTTGCTCTGGAAAATGGTTTTACCAATATTGTTGATATCCTCACTGGAAAGAGCGGAGAGTTGAAAAACTATAAAGCCGCACTTGTCGCCCTTTTGAAAAGCGGGCAAACAAAAGAATTTTTACAAAAAGCCAAAGCCCTTCCTCTTAATGCTTCAATGGTTTTTGAAGTGGAAGGGAAGGAAATATGCCTGCCTTTACTGCATCTTATCCACATGCTTATTCCTTCCGCTGATACTCTCAATGCAGTAAGAGCAGCATTTTTGAAACTACCTGGAGCAAGAAGAGATGTTGTTTCTCCTGAAAAAGCTACTATTGACCATCTTATGGCAGCACGCGAAGGCATAGATCTAGCAGGTATTGATGTAACACAGAAAGATGCAGCAGGCAACTCAGTGCTTTATTATTATGCTCTTTCTCCTTCCCTGATCTCGACGATACTGTTTGAGCGGGCTCTTAAAGCAACTGAATTCGTTGATGTCGAAAATAATGAAGGTAAAACGCCCCTTTTTGCGGCTATAACAAGTAAAGAGGGAAAAAAGGTAGCGCTTCTGCTTCGGAAAGGAGCCGACCCAAATCATTTGTCGAAAAAAAGAGTATCTCCCCTTTTCTTAGCTATAGGAAAAAGACAGGATCTGATTGCCCGGCTTCTGGTCCAACATGGCGCTGATGTTAATCAGTATTGTCTTGATACAAAAATGACACCACTCCACGCAGCTGTCGAGACAGAAAATTTATCATTGGTTCAGTTTCTTGTTGAATCAGGAGCTGATGTGATGCGAAGAATGGTTGGAGGAATACTACCCATCCATTTTGCTGCTCAGAAAGGAAATGTGAATCTGTTTCATTTCTTACGAAAAGTTATGGTATCTCGATCTGATCCTGAGGATATTGACTGGACGGATGACGATGGATGGACGATTGCACATCACGCAACGTTTTGTCAAAGCCTATCATTATTTCTATATTTCACTAGGAATATAAAATTACCTTTAGATCAAAAAGCCGAGCAGAAGAGAAAGTCTGTTCGCAAAATAGCCCCAACAGGGCTAACTCCGCTTCAATTGGCCTCTTTCCGTGGTAATACTCTCATAGTACGCGCATTGCTCTTGCTAGAAGCTGATCCGAGCAAACTCACAGATCATAATCTTTCTGCTCTTGTTTTTGCAGGAGAAAGTTCGAATGCGAAAACTCTTAAAAGCTTTGAACACCTTCCTATTTTCCAAAATCAAGAACAGCGCACTCTTGCAACAGAACATGTGGTTATAAGAGATGCTGTCCCTTGCCTTGAAGTGTTGCATCCCTCTCCAGAGACGCTCACAAAACCTCTTGATGGATATCGGACAACCATAGCACACCTTGCCGCAGAACGAGGTTCTGTAAGGATATTAAGCTACTTACATAGCTTTGGTATTTCCCTTAACGAGAAAGACTTTCGCGGGAAGACGCCGTTTGAGAAAGCTCTTGAAGCCAATAAGCTCCTTTCTGCACGGCATCTTCTTTTTGAAACAGAGGGGATAGATTTTGAGGAAAAAAGCTCAAGCGGGATTCCATACCTACACTTTGTATGTGAACGAGGATTTGTGGAGCTTGCTGATTTATTACTCAGGGCTGGCGCGCCAGTAAATGAAAAAGACGGTATTGGGCGCACCCCATTACATCTAGCTCTTCATTTTAAGAATTCACCTCTTGTGAAGCTTCTTCTTGAGGCGGGAGCAGAAATCGACCTGCCTGCAATGCGCGATTATCTGCCAAGGGAAGATCCTGCTCTGCAACAGCTTGTGGAGGAGTATGCACATCGCAATGCAGAAAAGGCAAGGGAGAGAATATGATCTCTACACTCAACTCTCTTTCTACCCACCTACAACCTAGTGGAAACCCTTCCTTTAAGAAGGAACCTTGTCAGGAAGTAAAAAAAACTTGTATCTCTCGCTATAAACCTCGTGTTGGCATCCAAGCAACTGAAGAAAATTCAAGTCTTGACGTCCCTCGAACAATTTTTGTACATGTGGAACAATTCTTTGATGGTGCAGGGCGGGGGGTTACTAATATTTTTTCATCCCGTCTTCCAACCCCTCTGGAGGAGCTCGTAAAAGAATGCGCAGCACCATATGATCTTGATCCAGTACACCGTCCTCGTCTTCAAAAAGTATTTATCAACATACTTCCTGATGCGGAAAAAGAAATCCTTCGGGATAAGATAGGAGACCTCCTCCATGTAATAATGAGATTGAAGTCTCTAGGTGGGATGACGACATTTCTTATGATTTCTCAGCCTGGAAGTTATAAAGGGAGTAAATTCTCCGATGTACTTGAGTGTCTACAGCTCATTCTTCATCTTCACACATTTGGTCTTGTGAATAAGGAAGTTATTGCAGCATTAAATGATTTTCATTCCAAGCGACTTTCTGTAGAGCAACTTCTTGAAAAAGTGAAAAAAGAGTATTTAAAAAAATCTCCTAAAGATCAGATAGAGCAGACTTGCAAAGTTTTAG
>PMZB01000078.1 GCA_003170575.1 Chlamydiia bacterium
AGATGCCATGATCTGATAGAAAAATATATTACAATTAAACCTGAATTCTTGAACCAAGTTGACGATTTCCTCAAAACAAATGTCCATGATGAAACCCTCATCGGTATACACTATCGAGCAACAGACAAATTTTGTTGCGATGCTCCGAGTATTTCACCAGAAAAGGTATGCGCAAAGATCAAAGAAGAAATATTAAAATTATCTACTGGGAAGATCAAGATTTTTGTCGCGACGGATAGTGAGTCATTTTTGCAATTTATGAAAACTTGTTTCGGTACAAAAGTTATTTATTTTGACATGAAGCGCTCCCAAGGCGATGCACCGATTCACACAGATTATACTATTGATGGATATACAAAAGGGAAAATGGCACTTCTGGATTGCCTTGTACTATCAAAATGCGATCTGTTACTACGAACAGCTTCAAACCTGAGCAACGCATCAACGCTTCTGAATCCTACAGTACCTGTCATTCGTCTCAACTACGGCTATAGAAGAGATTGGGATCGTGAATAACAGTTCACATAAACAAAATGCTCACAACGTGATTAAAAAACTTCTCCTTGCCCTGCTCCTTTACCCTTCCATAGTTTTTTGTGCAAACAACCCCTATATTCTTTATACCGGACATCAAGCTGGCATGTTCTCAACATTTTTAATGACTGTTGGCTTACTTGATGGGTATGACAAAGGTGAATATGCAGGGGTTGAAGTTCGTTTGGGAAAGGACGAACTATATTATGATGCAGCACACGGACCAAACTGGTGGGAGTACTATTTTTCCCCAATCAATACAGAAAGGGATCCTTGGACACCTACCACCCCTTTAACACCCTCGATAAGCCAATATGTGTCACGTCAAGGCCAGTCTGCTCTCTCTAGAAAAAGATGCCATCATCTCATACATAAATATATTACAATTAAACCTGAAATCTTACGTCAAGTTGATGCATTTATCCAAGCCAATATCCATGGAGAAAAACTCATCGGCATACATTATCGAGCAACAGACAAATTTACTTCAGAAGCTGAGCAGATCTCGCCTGAAATGGTATGTGCAAAGGTAAGAGAAGTACTATTAAACATTCAAAATGATAAGGTAAAAATCTTTGTCGCAACAGATAGCGCCCCGTTTTTGCAAAAGATGAAAAATTCTTTCGGGGCAAAAGTTATTTTTTTTGACATGAAGCGCTCGCCTGACAATGTACCGATTCATATGAATAAGCAAATCGATGGATATACCAGGGGAAAATGGGCTCTACTTGATTGTCTCATGCTTTCAAAGTGTGACTTGCTTGTACGAACTTCTTCAAATCTAAGCAATGTATCGATGCTCTTCAATCCAGCCGTGCCAGTTATTCGCCTTAACAATCCTAGGTGGGGAGGCGTTGATCGCTGATGATATCCGCAAGCTGTTTTTCCACTTGTGTAGCTGTAGGTCGATTTGTCGCTTCTTGGAGAAAACCGGAAATTTCTAAATTGCGCCAACACGTGCAAAAAAAATAATTGATTTTTAAAGAACTTTTTTGATACAATACAGGAAATTAAATAGGTTTTTCTATGGTTTCCTTATCCAATACTCTGTTTATGCTTCCTAGAGAGATACCTCGCTACTTAAATGTTGCATATTCTCTTAGGTTTGCCAATGAGGCTAATGAAGGCAATCTTGCTATAAGAGTTTGTCGTACCGTTCACCGAGTTTTTTTACTCATTAAAGAGCTTGTTTCCAATAAGCCTTGGCTTTGCAGATTTCAAGCTATTCGAGAGAAACTGGAGGAAGATTTTGCAAGGATAGGTTCCACAGTCAGCGAAAATGAAAAACCACTTTGTGTCTACTTTGTAAGCAATTTTGATAACAATGGAGCCATATTAGGGAAACCCGTCTATTATTATCACCACTATAAGATCCAGGACCTCCAAAAACACTTCTCAGTAGTACCTAAAGTAGTCTCATCCCAAACAGAGATGAAAACTTTTCTGGAAGAGGTTAAAAAGAGGCACCCGCAAAAGCCGATTCAGTTTATTGATATTGTATCTCATGGTGCTAAATCATTGCTTTGCATCAACTCTTCAGGAACGCGACAGATTACTTCTGAAAACCTTTGCGTTGATTTTCCTGAAACGCCACAGATTACCCCTGAAACCCTTCAGGATGATCTTTTTGCAGAGAGCGCACCTGACGCAACTATTCTTCTAGATGCGTGTCTCACTGGACTGGGTGATAAAAATATTGCAGATGAGATAGCACGAAAAACGCCAGGGCGAACTATATTAGCTCCCGGAACCTCAATGTTCTTTTCAAAACCTGTCATTAAAACTCAAAACCATGTTTCCAAAGTCGTTGGTGCAGCGCATGGCTTTGCTCTGTTTAATGCCTATACATGTAAAAAGTTCTTTTATGCCACCAAGCAACCTAGCCAATATCCCTATGTCAAAGACGAAGCGCTCTATTCTGATATTATGCCTATAGCAAGTTTTCCGGTGCTTCAAAATTCTTGGCTTGATCCATTTCTGGATGAAGAAAGGAAAGACTATCAACAAAAAGTGATACAGATATTTGATCAGCTTTCACAAGAGACAAAGACGCTCATCACCAAACACATTTGGAAAAATAATGGATCTCCCATGGAACCAGAAGCTGCTTTCGGTGAAAAATTCCTACGCGAACACCCGCTGCATAAAAATGTTCGAATAGCCTTCCGGCAGGTTTTGAATGAATTAATTCATGAAGTGAGGGAATATCCAGCCGTGCGCTGGGCAAAGCGTCTTCTTCTTATACAAAACTTGTTTCAAGCAATATGTGCACCATTTAGATTCTTAAGAGAAAAACGCCTATTCCAAGGCATTCACAAAACACCCTCTAGTGCGTCTAAAGCTTATGCAGCCTATGATAAAGCTCAAGGTATTTCATGCCAGGGTTGTGCCAGCTAAAATCTTGCTTCATGCCGCGGTGCATATACTCACCCCACCGGTCCTTATTCCTTGAGAAGTGGAATAGGGACTGGAATAAAATAGTTGTTTAGGTGTAAAGCAAAGGGAAATGATTTAAAGTTGAAATAGTATGTCTGACACTCTTCGCCCTGCCGGGGGTGAACCAATTTTTACGGGAATTTCTTCTTCTTCCCTCCCTTCGCCCAAAAAAACAGGTACCCTTCAATCTGCAGATCAGACAACCAAAAGTCATACTGCCTCATTAGTGGATCAATTTACTGCCCTCAAGGGGGTAAAAACGATAAAGAATTTATGGGAATTCTTCAGAAATATACCCATAAGCTTCAGACGATTGGGTGAAATTGAACGAAATACTACAAACTTAACCAACATAGAAAAGCCTTCAGGAACATATCAAGCAATCGCCCTTGATGTGAATGGAGTTTCGCAAAAACTTTTTCTCCAAACAGGATATCTTGAAAAAGCTTTTGGGAACCGCTCCGCCAGTATGCTTACTGCCATTGTTCAGCGTAATCTCGCCCCACTGATCCAGAAGGCCCTAGAGTCTCCGAAGGGCAAAGCTAATATTTTGTATGATGCTGTTGTTGACGGTTCCCGTAGCATAATAAAAATAAAATATGACAATAAAACAGGAGAAGTAACTATATCAAAAGCGTTTACAGAGGGTGGTGAAAAGGAAGTAAGAAAACTAATCCGATTTGCAGTTCCTGAAAGACTCAGTAGAGAAAACAGTATTTTGGTTTACAAACGCCCTCTCAAAGATCAAAAGATACCCGAACAAGTTCCAGGAAGGGCGCCACAACAAGAAAGGGCAGCTGTCGGTCAATGGATAAGAGCTCAACCTCGGATTCAGGAAGGTGAATGGACAGAGATACAAAAAAAAGAGAACCCTCAACTTACTGAATGGTGGCAACAACACAAAAAAGAGCTCGCAGCTGAAGCAGAAGGACGATTGTCACGAGAATTTGAAACATGGCAAAAACTCACACAAGGAAGAGATCCCGTTCCAAATCTTGTTACCATGCACAGTGTGACACGAACTGAAGCAACACAAAAAGGTATCCTTGAGCCTTTCTATGAAGGAGGGTCTGTTGATTCTCATATAGAGGAAGCTCCTTCTACCCCAGAAGAATATGAAAAACGGTTGAAATGGGCTCAAGAGGGGGCCACAGCGCTTGCAGGCATGCATAAAAAGGGCTACATTCACAGTGATATCAAACCAGAAAATTTCATGATTGATGCACAAGGCCACGTTAGGTTAGGAGATTTCGGTACTGCAGGCCTTATCCATGAAGGGAGCAAAGGCAGTACACCTACATACCAGCCTCCTGAACTGTGGCCAAAAAATAGGGTAGAGTCCCAACCAAGTAAGAAAAAACCCCAGGATCCTACAAAAGCGGATGTTTTTGCATTTGGTATTTTTTTACATGAACTATTTTATGGGTTAAAATCAAACCCTCTTAAGCC